>CAZCRC010000339.1:0-2515 GCA_964500995.1 uncultured Actinomycetes bacterium | reverse complement strand
CACCTCAGCATCGTTGGGGGCCGAGTCGTCATTGGTCACGTCGTCACTCACGGAACTACTCCAGGGATCGGTTACTGCGGGGGATTCGGGGAGGGCGCACCGGAGGAATCGGCGGCGCCGGGGCCGCGCTTGCGCTGGCTGCGGGACTGCTTCTTGGGTTGTGCCCGCTTGACGGGCTCAGCTGGTGGCGGGGCCAGAGCCTCTTCAACCGAGGCCACCTCGCCTCGTTTCACCGCCTTGCGGGCTTCCTTCTCCGCCTGACGCTGCAAGTAGGCCTCGTGGGCGGGGGTGTTCGGCTGCGGATTGTTGCGGATCACCCAGAACTGCTGGCCCATGGACCACAGGTTCGTGGTGAACCAGTAGATGAGCACACCGACGGGGAAGTTCACACCGCCGACGGCGAACATGAACGGGAACACGTACAGCAGGATCTTCTGCTGCTTCACGATCGGGTTGTCATCGGCCATGTTCTTGACGATGAGCTGTCGCTGGGTCAGGAACGTGGTCGCCGTCATGGCGATGATCAGAATGACCGTCAGAACTCGGGTGTTCAGCGGATTCGGGGTCTCGGCAGCGCCCAGGAACGTGCCGTACAGCGGCACTCCGAAGATCGTCGCCTCGCGCGCCTGCTGGAACAGCGCCGAGTACTGCTCCCACTTGAACACGCCTTCGGGGGTGTTCGTCGCAATGCCCTGCAGTACCGAGAACAGCGCGAAGAAGATCGGCATCTGCAGCAGGATCGGCAGACACGACGAGAGCGGGTTCGTACCGGTCTCCCGGTACAGCTTCATCATCTCTTGCGACTGGCGTTCCCGGTCGCCGGCGTACTTCTTCTGGATCTCTTTGATCTGCGGCTGGATCAGCTGCATGTTGCGCTGAGCCTTGATCTGCTTGACGAACAGCGGGATCAGCAGGATCCGGATGACGACAACAAGACCGACGATCGACAGCGCCCACGCCCAGCCACTGGCGTCGCCGAAGATCGCGCCGAACAGCGAATGGAACTGGACCAGAATCCACGAGACCGCGGTACGCAACCAGTCCAACAAGAACACGGGCGAACTCCAGGGATACTCGGGTGAGGTCCAGTCTGACTGTCGCCCCGCTCACCGGATCACGGGGGGTAACCGCCTGCTCGTTGCCAGGCAGATCGGTGACGTCACACCGATGGTCGCTGACCCACGCCCACCGGGTCAATTTCCGGTGTGTCGGCCGCGTCATCCTCAGCTGCCCCGCTACCGGCATCGGGGTCGGGACGACGCCCGGACCACCAAGCGACCACCCAGCCGGACACCGCGAACAACGTGGCACACACCAGCAGAGCGTCCAACGACAGGTAGTTCACCGCGAACAGCACCGCGACGATACCGACCGCGAGCGCGGTAGCCCAGCGACCCGTCCACCACGAGCCGGATCCCGCGGGATCCGCCGAGCGGAACTCCCGGATCGCCTCGAACGCACTGCGATAGGACACCACCGCGGCTGCCAGAACCACCAGTGCCACCAGTGCACCGATGATCGAACCCGGGACGGGGGAGCGCAGCCCCGCGTAGCCCGCGACGGTCCCGAATCCGAAGGACGGCAGCGTGATGTAACCGCCGTTGAAGGCCAGCAGTGCCACCAGGCCCAACAGCATCACCACACCGAGCACGATGGTGCCCGGCACGATCGATGCGCCAGATGCTCGGATCTGCCGCAAGGCCGGGTTCGTGGCCGCAAGCAGGAACGGCACCAGGAGCAGCAACCACGCCGACGGGGCATGGCTCACCGCGAGCAACGGCGCCGTCAACGTACTCGGGGTACCGGCCACCACACCGACCACCAGGACGAGCACGAACAGGACCAGCATCACCACGACGCCGGTACTCACCAGACCCCGCAGGGCGGCGGCTCCGGCGGCGGCTGCAACGGCAGCGACGGCCAGCACGAGCGCGACCCCGTTGGGGTTGAGCAGCGGGATGGGCGCGATGATCGTGACTCCCCAGCGGATCACCACCGAGCCGAGCACCACGGCCACCACCAGCAGCGACAGCAGCCGCCACGCCTGCGCGACCCAGTGACCCGTGGGACTGGACAACTCCGCCGGGCCGACCATCGAGGCGAGCATGCCGAGCACGACCGCCAGGGTCATCCCGATCGCCAGTGCCAGGTTCCACCCTTCAGCGGCGAAGAACGCCCCCGAGATCGCCGCCACCGGCAGCCCGGCCGCGACCGTGTGCATCCACGTGCGGGGAACAGTGATCCGACCGGTCAGGCCCACCAGGGCCACGATCCCGGCTGTGACAGCGAGTACAACGCCAACCATGACGATTCACCAGCCCTTGCAGTCGTTGGTGGCGGGTTCCCCGGAGAATCTGGCGTTGAGCCACTCCAGGAACGGGGCGCGAGCGGTGTACTGCACCGATCGATGGACGTCGTTCGGATACTCCTGGTACTGCACGACGTCTCCCAACGCACACGCCTGGACGGCCATCGCCCGGGACAGTTCCGGGACGACCGAGGTGTCCTGCTTGCC
>CAZCRC010000338.1:0-2522 GCA_964500995.1 uncultured Actinomycetes bacterium | reverse complement strand
CGACCTCGTTGACGCCCAAGAGACCAGTCGCCTCGTCGACCGGCTCTACGGCTACGAGATCTCCCCGGTCCTGTGGCGCCGGGTCGCGCCGCGGCTGTCGGCGGGCCGGGTGCAGTCCGTCGCGTTGCGGTTGTTGGTCGAGCGGGAGCGCGAACGTATCGCGTTCCGGTCGGCGATGTACTGCGACATCCGCGGCCAGTTCACCCCCGGATCCTTCAACGCCCGCCTGGTCAAGGTCGATGGCCAGCGGATCGCCTCGGGCAAGGACTTCGACGACACCGGTGCCCTGACCGCCAAAGGTGTTCTTCTGCTCGACGAGCCGACCGCAGCGGGGCTCACCGAGTCGCTCACTGGTCAGCAGTTCACGGTCACCGCTGTGGAGCAGCGTCCCAGCACGCGCCGCCCCTCGGCACCGTTCATGACGTCCACGCTGCAGCAGGAGGCAGGGCGTCGGCTGCGCTGGACGGCGAAGCGGGTCATGGATGTCGCCCAGCGCCTGTACGAGGGCGGCTACATCACCTACATGCGAACCGACTCGACCACGCTGTCCGAGCAGGCGATCAATGGTGCCCGCAACCAGGCCCGCGACCTGTACGGCGCCGACCATGTCCCCGATGTCCCCCGACGGTACGACCGCAAGGTCAAGAACGCCCAAGAGGCCCACGAGGCGATCCGGCCCTCGGGTGACACGTTCCGCACCCCCGGCCAGGTCTCCGGCACGCTCAACCGCGACGAGTTCGCGCTGTACGAGTTGATCTGGAAGCGCACGCTCGCGTCGCAGATGGTCGACGCCAAGGTGGCCACCACCACCCTGCGACTCGGTGCCACGGCGCAGGACGGGCGCCAGGTCGAGTTCTCGGCCTCCGGCACGGTGGTCGTGTTTCCGGGGTTCCTGGCCGCCTATGCGGACGTATCCGACGACGAGGCCAAGGACAAGGACACCCGACTTCCGGCGGTGGCCGAGGGCGAAACGGTCGTCCCGACCGAGTTGGTCGCCGAGCCGCACCGGACGAACCCACCTGCTCGCTACACCGAGGCGACGCTGACCAAGACCCTGGAAGAGATGGGCATCGGGCGACCGTCCACATTCGCCACGATCGCGAACACGATCGTGGAGCGCGAGTACGCCTGGCGCAAGGGCAGCGCGCTGGTCCCGACGTTCCTGGGCATGACGGTCGTCCGCCTGCTCGAGGATCACTTCACCGAGTTGGTCGACTACTCGTTCACCGCGCAGATGGAAGAGGTCCTCGACGCAATCGCAGCTGGCGATGACACCCGACTGCGCGCCTTGGAACGGTTCTATCGCGGCGACGACGGCGGATTCGACGGACTGCGCAACTTGATCGATCAAGGGGGCGACAACATCGACGCACGCGCCCTGTCCACGTTCGCGATCCCCGACAGCGACGCGGTCGTACGAGTCGGCAAGTACGGGCCGTACCTGCAGCGCAACGAGGACGAGCGGGTGAACTTCCCTGACGGGACTGCGCCGGACGAACTCACCGCCGAGCGGGTCGATGAGTTGTTCGCCCAGCCTCGCGGCGACAAGGAACTGGGCCAGGATCCGGCGACGGGTCACGTGATCGTGGTCAAGAATGGCCGCTTCGGCCCCTACGTCACCGAAGTCCTCGAGGTGGACGAGTCGGTCCCGGTCAAGAAGCGCCCCAAGCCCAAGACCGCATCGCTGTTCAAGGACATGAGCCCTGAGACAGTGACGTTGGACGAGGCACTGCGGCTGCTCTCGCTGCCGCGCGAGGTCGGGGTGGACCCCAAGGACAACGAACCGATCCAGGCCCTCAACGGCCGCTACGGGCCCTACATCAAGAAGGGCACCGAAAGTCGCTCGCTGGCCGAGGAGTCGCAGTTGTTCACTGTGACCCTCGAGGAGGCGCTGAAACTGCTGGCCGAGCCGGCGCGTCGCCGGGGCCAGAAGTCCGCTGCGGCGCTGAAGGAACTAGGGACGGACCCGGTATCGGGCAACCCCATCGTGGTCAAGGACGGCCGCTTCGGTGCCTACGTCACCGATGGCGAGTACAACGCGACGATCCCCAAGGCCGAGAACGCCGACGAGATCACGCTGGAGCGCGCGTCGGACCTTCTGGTCGAACGGCGAGCCAAGGGTCCGGCCAAGAAGAGCAAGAAGGCCGCGAAGAAGACCACCAAGAAGGCCACGAAGAAGGCTCCCGCGCGCAAGACCGCGGCCAAGAAGTCGACGGCCAAGAAAGCAGCAGCCACGTCCACCGCGGCCACCGATGCCGACCCAGCCGAGTCAGGAGAGTCATGAGGATCGCCAACGACATCACCGAACTGATCGGGGGCACCCCCCTGGTACGACTGCGGGGCCTGTCCGACGAGACCGGTGCCACCGTGCTGGCCAAGTTGGAGTTCTTCAACCCGGCGCACTCGGTCAAGGACCGCATCGGTGCGGCCATGATCGACGCTGCCGAACAAGCGGGGGCACTGACCTCCGGCGGCACGGTGGTCGAGCCCACGTCGGGAAACACCGGGATCGCGTTGGCGAT
>CAZCRC010000337.1:0-2534 GCA_964500995.1 uncultured Actinomycetes bacterium | reverse complement strand
CTGCGCGACGATGGTGTCTCGATCAGCCATCTCGACCGGGATGCCCCGGGCCAGCAGCTCCGCTTCTGCGGTGAGGCCTGACTGACCGGCAGCCGCGAATCCGATGACGAGTTTGGCGGGGTCATAGCGTCCCGGTGGCTGATCGTGGGGCGCGGGGACGCTGAGCCCCAGGCCGCGCAGTTCGGCCCGCGCTCGCTCGACGGATTGCAGCAACTCCCCCAGAAGGAGCTCGCCGACCGAGCTGGCCAGCAGTGCCCGTGCCACGTCGATGCTGGCCAGGATCGCTGCCGAAGGGCTCGTGGTGTGCGTGGCGTCGAAAGCACGATCCAGCCGATCGACATCGATCCGAGACCCCTGCGCCAGAACGATGGCCGCTTGGCTGAACGATGGCAGCATCGTGTGGGCGCTCGTGATCATGGCATCGGCGCCCAAACTCAGCGCGTGCGGCGGGAGGTCTGGGCCGAAACCCAGATGGGCTCCCCACGCCTGATCGACGAGCACTGGGACGTCATGCTTGTGCGCCGCGGAAACGACACCGGCAAGATCGCTGATGGTGCCCTGATAGGTGGGATCCGTCACCAACACCGCAGCCGCGCCGGGGTGTTGCTGCAGGGCGGCTGCCACAGTGCGGGGTGACACCCCCAGCGGGACGCCCGTCGCCTCGTCCATGGCGACGGTCAACCACACCGGCCGGGCACCCGCGAGGACAAGGCCACTGAGCACACTGCGATGGGCGTTGCGGCCCACCAGCACGGTGTCCCCCGGGCGCAGCACCGCCAGGCACAGGACCTGATTGGCATGGGTCGATCCCCCGGTCGAGAACCGACAGACGTCGGCACCCCACAGCTCAGCCGCCCGTCGCTGAGCGTCGTCGAGGACTCCGGCAGTGAGTTTGACCGTGTCTGCTCCCCCGTACAACGGCACGTCCGCGTCCAGCAGCCGTCCCAGATCGGGGTCCAGCAGGCCGGCCCGACGCTTGTGTCCGGGAATCGTGAACGTCGTCGGATCGGAGCGGATGAAACTGCGCCACGCCGCGAACAGCGGTGCGTCAGCTAGCCACTGCACATCGGGCTCACCCACGAGTGTCCTGCGCTGCGGCCGCCCGCAGGGCAGCGACCTTCGCCTGTGGATCGACCGCAACCTGTGCCGCCACCGAGATCAGCGGTGTCACATCGTCAGGAGCCGAGGTGGACGCGTCGGCCCCCACCGCGCACAGCTCCTCGACCTCGACCGCAGTCCCGAATACCAGAGCTCGGTGCAGGGGCGTGCTGCCCGCATCCGTCCGCTGTTCCAGATCGACCCCCCAATCGGCCAACAGTCGGAAGGTGGCCCGCACACTTTCGCGTGAGTTCGCCACGCCGTTGACGTCGATCGCGGCATGCCAGGCGTTGAATCCCAACTCCGAGACCGCATCGATGTCAGCGCCGGCGGCTCGGATCGCACGCATCACTTCGGGACTTCGTTCGCTGTTGCCCACGGCCGCCATGAAGACGGTATAGCCCTGATCGAAGGTGGCGCCGGGATCCGACCCCAGAGTCAGGAGCAGGCGAACTCGCTCGATGGAGTCCAGATTCGCCACCAGTGGCGTCCAGCCGAATCCGTCGACGTCCTGGACGCTCAGCCCCGCCTTGAGGAGGAGCCGTCCGACCGGTTCGCTGCTACACCGGAACAAGGCCGTGCGCTGCTGGGAGTCCCGGACCAACGGATCGCATCCGGCCGCCAACAGGGCCGTCACCACATCGGGGGCATCGCTGTCAACTGCCGCGAACAGCGCGATGCGGTCTGCCGGTGGCAGGTCGTGCGAGCCCGGATCGGTCATCGCCATGGCCTCACGCAAGGCTGCAGCAGTCTCGGGATCCGTGTCAGCGATCAGGTCCGCCGTGAGTTCTTCGTGAGCTGCCGCCGCCTGGGCGCGGGTCTGGTCGTCCCACAACGGATCCGGTGACACCCCTTCGGCCAGGAGTTCTTGCACGCGCGGGGCGTCCCCTGCGGCCGCGGCCATCACCAACCCGTCGTGATCCATGCCAGTGACCCTAGCGACCATCGCCAGTGTCCGGCGTCAGTCCTGGGGGCCGGGACCGGAACGACCTCGCTTGATCTGGGAGCGGTGCCGCTTCGCCGCCATCCGACGCTCCACGGAGTTGCGCGTCGGCCGCGTCGCGCGACGTCGGCGTGGCGGTGGAGCCAGCGCTGCCGCCACGGTCTCAGCCAACCGCAGTCGGGCGGATCGCCGATTCTGCCATTGACTGCGATGCTCGGCGGCCACCGCGACCAGCCCAAGGTCGCCGATCCGACCACTCAAGCGGGCGACCACCCGCGCCTGCTGAGACGGGGACAGGGCAGTGGAGGTGCGCGGGTCCCACACCAACTCCACCCGGGAGTCCGTCGTGTTCACCGACTGCCCACCCGGACCGGACGAGCGACTGAACCGCCACTGCAGCTCCGCTGCGGGAATGGTGACGGCGCGGGTGACGACGAGGTCCCCCGCCACGTCGTCCATCGTCAGGCCGCCTGCGGATCCAGCCCGTGAGCCT
>CAZCRC010000336.1:0-2541 GCA_964500995.1 uncultured Actinomycetes bacterium | reverse complement strand
GCCAACGGCAATACGGTCACCCAGACCCAGCAGGCGTGGGCGGTGGGCAATGCACTCAACTCCTACATCGCCGCCGCTGTGGCCTCGGTGCAGCAGTCCAATCCGAACGGCGCGAACCTGCAGTTCGCGCTGCCGGACCAAGCGCAGTGGCAGCAGCACCAGGGCTGGGATTCCGACCCGTGGATCTTCCCCAATGACACGTGGATCCACCCGAACAAGGAAGGCCACGGGCAACTCGCCCAGACGGTCATCGACGAGGCGTGCGTGGACTTCGGTCAGTGGTGCGGCGACCAACCGTCGTGGGTGACCGGGACTCAGGCCAGCGCCGCGGCAGCCAAGAAGAAGCAGCGAATCGACGGCGTCGTCAAGAAGCGACTCGGTACGCGGCAGGCACGTCACCTCCCCAGCTACACCAAGCAGGGCCAGGTCATCGACTGGAACGCGTCCAAGCGCAGTCGCTGCCATGTGTTCTTGGACAAGGTCGTCAGCCACAAGCGGGCGGGGTCGTGCACGGTAACGGCCAAGGCCATGCGAAGCCACACTCTGAAGGGCATGACGAAGACAGTCACGATCAAGGTTGTGCGCCGCTAACCGGAGAATCCCTCCCCTCGCGACAAGTGACGGATGGTCCTGCCATGCTTCCGGCGTGGGATTCGAGTCCGATCTGCTGTCAGGGTCTGTGGTCTTCATCACCGGGGCGGGTGGCGGGATCGGGAGCGCCGCAGTCCGCGGCTTCGTAGCAGTCGGCGCCACAGTCGTGGCCGGCACCCGCGGCGAGACCAGCGAGTTCGACGACCTGCCGGACGTCACCTCCCGAGCCGTGGACGTGACCGATGAGGACTCCGTCGAGGCAGCTATCCGCAGCGCCCTGAAGGAGCACAATCAGCTGGACGCCGCCGTGAATCTGGCGGGGATTCTCCCCGCGCCAGCAGGCGTCGCCGCGATGCCGTTGCCGGACTGGGAGCGTTCCCTGCAGGTGAACCTCACCGACACCATGCTGTGCGTCAAACACGAGATGCGGGCCATGGCAGAGCGCGGCGGTTCCATCGTGAACGTCGCGTCGTCACTGGGAATCAACATGACCCGACCGAACTTCGCGGCCTACGCCGTCAGTAAGGCGGGCGTACATGTGTTGACCGAAGCAGCCGCGCTGGAGGGAGCGCCGGAGGGCATCAGGGTCAACACCATCAGTCCCGGACCTGTGGCCACCGAGATGTCGAAGCGCCCAGGCGAGACCGACAGCGACCGCGATTCCCGGGCCGGGGCCACTGTGGCCCTCAACCGAGTCGCGGACCCGAGGGAGATCGTCAACACGCTGATCTGGTTGGCCAGCCCACTGTCGTCGTTCGTGACCGGCCACGACCTTGTCGTCGACGGCGGCCAGGTACTGCACCGCTGACTCCACGTCCGAACGCGGTCAGTCGGTGCGCGGCAGGTCGCGCAGCCGAGCAGCGGTTGACTCGGCTTCGCTGGCCAGTTCTCGGGTTCGGGCCAGGAGTTCCTCGCAGGACGCCGAACAGAGCAGGTCGTACTGGTCCAGCGGCCCGACGGGAGTAATGGCCGCGAGTTGCCACGCGGCCACGATCGGCTCGTCCGAGATGGTCACGTCCGCCGGCCAGATCGTGTGAACCTGCCCAGCCGCCAGGTCCGCCACCACCCGTAGCACGGACCGCACGGCCGCCTCGGTCTCGTCGAAGAGGTCGATGAGGGAGTCATCCCACTCAAGTTCGGGCACGGCCTCGACCAGCGCCTTCGGGTAGGGGTCGTCCGGCAGCCACTCCACTACCCGCAACCGGTTCGTGCCGATGGCCAGCACCCCGGTCAGCCCGGCGCGGGGATCGACCTCGACCACGCGTGCGAAAGTGCCGTACTCCAATCGCCTGTCGCCGCCCCCGACCTCGGAGCCCCGCTCAATCAGGACTACCCCGAACTCCGGATCCTCGGTCTCCAGCAACTGCCCCAGCATCATCAGATACCGCTGCTCGAACAGCTGCAGGGGCAGCGGCATGTGCGGCAGAAGCACCGAACCGAGCGGGAACATGGCGCTGACATCAGAAGGCACCCTCTCAGCCAACACCGGCCGACTCCGGCGCGCAATCCGATGACTCCAGTGGCCCGCGAGCAGTCGCTGTGTGGCTCTGGTCACGCTGAGCCGTCCAGGGTCCCTGCGTGGCCAGCCGCCCACTTCTCGGAACGTAGACTGACCACTGAGCGTGACCGACGCGGTCCGCCAACCCCACCCCTTGGAGTCCGCTGATGAAGCGTTCGCTTGCTGGCACCTCCGCCATCGCTGCAGTTGTCGTGGGCCTCGGTGTCACGCCCGCTTCCGCGGAAATCCCGGTTCCCCCGGACAACTCAGTGCAGGTCTACAACCTCAAGACCACCTGCCAGGTCATCGACTCCTTCGCGACCGTCAGCAGCAACCCAACAATCCGCTGGAGCAAGGCGCCGGTCTCGTACAACGCCCGGTACGGAATCTTGGACTACCGCACCCGAGTGACCGTACGTGTGATCCGCAATGTCACGTTGGGGGTCGATACG
>CAZCRC010000335.1:0-2582 GCA_964500995.1 uncultured Actinomycetes bacterium | reverse complement strand
TTCTTGGCCGCCGCCAGCACCGGTCCACGAATGTCGTAGCACACGTTGGCAAGCTTGGAAGATTTGGTGATGGGCTTCATGGTCGGTCAGTGATCGAGGCGAGTCGGCAAATCTGGATGAAAACCGGTTATCCTACTCCTTTTTCGGCCTTCTTGGGCGCCCCATGAAACTGCATCTGTCCCCTAATGCCGGCCTTCTGACATTCAGCAGCCATGGCCCAGGCTATGTCGCCGTCAACGGCACCCATTACGAAGGATCGGTCATCGTCTGCGGCCGTGACGTCGTCAGCAACTGGGCGCCTCACGGTTTTGACGGGCTTGATGCCAGCCAGTTCGAACAACTGGCCAACATGGATGCAGAAATTGTACTGTTCGGTAGTGGCGAGCGTCAGCGCTTTCCCCACCCGGCGCTGCTCAAGCCTTTGATCGAGAAAGGCATCGGCCTGGAGGTCATGGACACCAAGGCCGCTTGCCGCACCTACAACATTCTCGTTGCCGAAGGGCGCCGCGTCGCCTGCGGCATCCTCATCGCGCCTGCGCCTGCATCCGCCGAACCTCACGATACTGCCGCATGAACACCTCATTCACCTCTCTACTCTCCGCTTTCTACACGCGCCGTTTTCTGTGGCTGCTCGCAGCCCTCTTCACACTGGCCTGGTTTGGCGTACTGGATTACCGCCATCTGGTGGCCTCGGACGAAGGTCGCTATGGCGAAATCGCCCGCGAAATGTACGCCACCGGTGACTGGGTCACCCCCCGTTACAACGGCTACAAATACTTCGAGAAACCCCCGCTGCAGGGCTGGATGACCGCGATTGCCTACCACCTGTTTGGCGTGGGCGAATGGCAATCTCGTCTGTGGACAGGCTTTACCGGCTACTTTGCCATTCTGGCCACCGGCTTTACCGCCTGGAAGCTGGTGGGCGGTGAACGAGGCGTGGTTGCCGGCTGGATCTCGGCCATTCTGCTGGCCAGCAGCCCGATGTGGAGCGTCGGCGGCCACTTCAACACCCTGGACATGGGCCTTTCCAGCATTCTCAGCTGCGCGCTGTTCAGCCTGATCCTGGCCCAGCGCGACCACATTTCTATCAAGGCCCGACGCAACTGGATGTGGCTCTGCTGGGCCTTCATGGCGCTGGCCGTGCTTTCCAAAGGCCTCATCGGCCTGGTTATTCCGGGCATGGTGCTGGTGGTATACACCCTCACCACTTGGAACTGGGGGCTCTGGAAGCGACTGCATCTATTTTCCGGCCTGGTGGTCTTTTTCCTGATCGTCAGCCCCTGGTTCATTCTGGTGTCGATCAAGAATCCGGAATTTGCCCACTTCTTCTTTATCCACGAACACTGGGACCGCTTCACCAAGGACGGGCATAACCGCAAAGGCCACCCGCTTTACTTTATCCCCCTCATCCTCGTCGGCTTTATTCCCTGGTTGCTGCAACTGGCCCAGGGCTTCATGACGGCCTGGAAAGAGCGCCGGGGTGAATCGCAGGTTTCGGCCGTCCCCGGCTTCCGCCCGCTCTGGCTGGCAGCGGTCTGGGCGGTGATGATCTTCCTGTTCTTCAGCAAATCACAATCAAAGCTGCCCGGCTACATCATGCCGATCTTTCCGGCCATCTCCCTGTTGGCCGGCCTGGCGATGACCAACGCCTTCGAGCGCATGAGCTCGGCCGGCGAAGACCGCAGCTGGAAGCGCCAGATGATTTACATGACGCTGCTGATACTGGCCGGCTTTATTGCATTGCCTTACACCTACCAGCTGGGCAAAGCCCCCTATGAACAGCTGGAGTATCAGGAATACACCGTCTGGATCGCCGTCGCGCTGATCGCCGCCCTCACCACCATGGTGTACGCCTGGACCGCCATTCGCGGTTTCGAGCACAAAGATCCGGCACACCGTCTGCGCCAGCTGATGGATGGTCTGCTGCGCGCCGCCATTGCCTTTTATATCCTGGTTCAGATTGTCGGCCTGGGTCACGACACCCATGGTCGCTCGATCTCAGGCGCCGACCTGGCGGTTGCTGTACGCCCGTACATCAAAGACGACACGCCGGTGTATTCGATCCGCATGCTGGACCACACCTTCCCGTTCTATATCCAGCACCCGACTATCATGGTCGACATGCAGGACGAACTGGAGTTCGGCATTCATCAGGAACCAGACACCTGGGCGCCCAAGGTCAGTGATTTTGCCATCCGTTGGCAGAAAGATACTGCACCGGTGGTCGTTGTGCCGCTGCAATATCTGGATGAGATTGCCGCGCTCCATCTGCCCATGGCCGAAGTGGGCCGCGACACCCGCCGTGCGGTGTTTGTAAAACCAACACACCAGCCGGCACCGCCCGTGCAACCCTACACCCCTCCGGTGAACTAAATGACACTTGGCACCTTCGGTTTTCTATTTACCGGCATTCTGCTCAATGCCGCCGCCCAGCTGCTGCTCAAAGCAGGCGTGCGCAATCTGGGCGAGCTGTCACTGTCGATGGACACCCTGTTCAGCACTGCCGTTTCCGTGGGGACCCAGATTCCCATCATCGGCGGCCTGTTCTGCTATGGCATCAGCGTCTTTGTCTGGATCATCGG
>CAZCRC010000334.1:0-2593 GCA_964500995.1 uncultured Actinomycetes bacterium | reverse complement strand
GCATGGCGTCGTCCCCCAACTGGTCGGCCAGCCACGCGAAGGCGGTGTTGCACGATACGACCAGTGCCTCGGTCAGGGTCACCTTGCCGTTGGGTCCGCATTCGGTGCGCGACGCGTTGTTCATCTGTGTGGTGGTACCCGGCAGGGTGTAGGTCCGGGGTCCTGGGATCACCGTCTGCGGCGTGAACCGTCCCGACTCCAGCGCAGCGGCGGCGGTGACCACCTTGAACACGGAGCCTGGGGGATCGACAGCCGCCAGCGGGCGGTTCAGCAGGGGCTCGCTGGGATCACTGGTGAGTTGGCTGTAGTAGTCCCGGATCTGCTTGGAGCGGTGGCTGGACAGCAGGTTGGGATCGAAGGATGGCGACTGGGCCAGCGCCAGGATCTCGCCCGTCCGCGGGTTGAGCGCCGCCACCGCGCCCGGTCGCCCGGCGAGCCCGTTGAACGCGGCCGCCTGGGCGGCGGCATCGAGCGTGAGGCTGACCGCACCCCCTTGCGGATCCCGACCGGCGAACAGTTGCTGCAGCCGGTCGAACAGCAGCCGGTCGTCCACACCGGACAGCACCTTGTTCTCGGCCTTCTCGATGCCCGTGGCGCCGTACACCTGCGAGTAGAAGCCGGTGGCGGGTGCGTACAACTCGCCCTGCGGGTACTGGCGCAGGTACTTGAGTTCGCCGTCGGTCTCGATGCTCTCGGCGACGGCTTCGCGTCCGACCAGGATCGGGCCCCGCTCGCGGGAGTACTCCTCAAGGATTGCGCGCGAGTTGCCGGTGGCAGTGCGGTACTCGTCGGCCTTGAACACCTGGATGTAGGTCAGGTTCGCCAGCAGCGCGATCAGCAGCACGGCCAGCACCCCGGACAGCCGGATGATGCTGCGGGTCACAGCCGCACCACCTGCGTGAGGGACTGGTCGGGTGAGGTGACCACCGGGTCGGGCCGACGAGTGATGTCACTGATGCGCAGCAGCAACGCGACCATGATCCAGTTGGCGATCAGCGCCGATCCGCCGGCGGAAAGGAACGGTGTCGTCAGGCCGGTCAGGGGGATCAGTTTGGTGACACCACCGGCGACGATGAACACCTGCAGGGCGAACACGAACGCCAACCCGGTGGCCAGGAGCCGCCCGAACACATCGCGGCAGGCGACGGCCGTGCGCAGCCCGCGCTGCACCAGGATCGCGTACAGCAGCAGCAGGGCGAAGATGCCGGTCAGGCCCAACTCTTCGCCGAATGCGGACAGGATGAAGTCGCTGCTCGCGAATGGCACGAGTTGGGGGTAGCCCTGGCCCCACCCGGTGCCCAGCAGGCCGCCGTTGGCCAACCCGTACAGGGACTGCACGATCTGGTAGCCCTGATCGTTGGCGAACTCGAACGGGTCCAGCCAGATCTCGACCCGGGTGCGGACGTGGCCGAACATCAGATACGCCAGGATTCCGCCGACCACCAGCAGCAGGGCGCCCAGGATCAGCCAGCCGCGGCGTTGGGTGGCGACGTAGACCATGGCCACGAACAGGCCGAAGAAGATCGCTGCCGTGCCCAGGTCCGTCTCGAACGCCATGATTGCCAGCGCCAGCAGCCAGGCACCCAGCAGCGGTCCCAGGTCGCGGCCGCGCGGCAGCGAGACGCCGAGGATCTTGGTGCGCACGATGGCCAAGGAATCCCGGTGCGTCACCAGGTAACCGGCCAGGAAGATGGCCAGGGCGATCTTGGCGAGTTCGCCGGGTTGGAAACTCAGTGGGCCGACACTGATCCACAGCCGGGCGCCGTTGATCGTCGTCCCCAGTCCAGGCACCAGTGGCAGCAGCAGCAGCCCGACGCCGACGACTAAAGAGATGTAGGTGTAGCGCTGCAGTTTGCGGTGGTCCCGGATGATCAGCAGCGTGGCCGCGAGCAGGGCGACACCCAACACCGTCCAGGTGAGCTGCCCCAGAACTTCGGGGGTCGGCGCGGGTGATCCGTTCGCCTCGGCCCGCCGGGCCGCCGCGACATCGAGCCGGTAGATCATCACCAGACCGAGGAAGTTGAGCAAGTACGCGGTGGGAAGCATCACGGGCTCGGCGTAGGGCGCCATGAGGCGCACCGCCACATGAGCGACGAGCCCGGCGCCCGCGAGCACCGCCAGCGCCGCCCAGAAGCGGCCCGGGAGGCCGTCCTGCGTGGCCCACCCGACATTGGCCAAGGCCACGGCACCCAGGAACCAGGCGAACCCCAGCAGGGCGAGTTCCTGGTTGCGGCGGGTGGGCTGGATGATGTCGGCGGGTGCGGCCGGGGCTGCCGCGGCCGGGGCGCTCACGGACCGGTCCCCGATGGGGCTGGCGTGGGCTGCTTCGCCTTAGGGGTGTTGGGCTGCTTCGGCAGCTCGGGGCAGCCGGGTTCTGCGGGGTTCACCTGGCACGCGGCGGCATCAGCGCGAAGTTCGGCGACGACCTGGTCGGCGCGTTCCATCGACGAGGTGGGGATGCCGGACTCCACCCGGGTCTGGGAGTAACTGGGCAGCGATGCCACGGCGACGTCAGACTCCTCGGACAGCCGCTGCAGCGGGATCGGTCCGAGACTGCCGGGGACACCCCGGTAGACCGCCACCTGCCCGTTGG
>CAZCRC010000333.1:0-2611 GCA_964500995.1 uncultured Actinomycetes bacterium | reverse complement strand
AACTCGACGTGGTGGTAGCCAGGATCGCCCCCGGCTTGCAGATGCGATCCAGGTTGCGGAACAACTCCAGCTTGATGTCGAGGTCCTCCACCACCGCCTCGACGACGAGGTCGACCTGGTCCAGGCCCTCGACCGACGTCACGCCGGCAACACGGCCGAGCACCGCGTCGCGGTCCTCCGCGGACAACCGTCCCTTGTCCACCTGCTTGTCCAGGGACTTCGTGAGTGCAGCGGTGACTCGGGCCACCTTCTCGTCGCCCCGGGCCACGAACGTGACGTCATATCCGGACTTGGCGAAGACCTCGATGATTCCGGTGGCCATGGTCCCTGACCCGATCACGCCCACCGACTGCACGGGTCGCGTCGCGGCTCCCGCCGAGGAAGTGGCATCGGGCTCGGCCATGACCTCCGCCGAACCTGGTTCGGCGTAGGTGTAGAACCCGGCGCCGGACTTCTGCCCGGCACGACCCGCGGCCACGAGCTGCTTCAGGATCGGGGCCGGGGCGTGCACCCGCTCGCCAGTCACTGCGTACAACTGCGCCAGCGCATCGCGCAGGACATCCAAGCCGATCGCGTCCGCCATCGCGATGGGGCCCACCGGGTATCCGCACCCGAATCGCATGGCAGCGTCGACGTCCGCCTTGCTGGCATAGCCGTTCTGCACCATGCCGATCGCGTGGTTCAGGTAGCCGTACAGCAGGCGGGCAGTGATGAATCCCGCCCGGTCGGACACCTCGACGACGGTGCGGCCCGTGGCTTCGGCGAAGGCGACGACGTCCGCGACCGCGGCGTCCGCGGCCAACACGGTCCGCACGACCTCCGCCAGAGTGCGCTGATCGCTGGGCAACGACACATGCAGGCCAACGAGGCGACTCGTCGCACCGGTGGCCAGCGCCAAATCGGTCACGCCGAGCACCGACGTGGTAGTGACAATAGTGGCGTCGGCGGGAGCCGCTTCGACCAGAGCAGTGAGTACGGCCTGCTTGGCGGCAGCATCTTCGGGGGTGGCTTCGATCACCAACTGGCAACCATCCAGCGCTGGGACAGCCTCGTCGGCGGTCGTCACCAGCTCGATGCCGGCCTCACGAGCCAACTCGGCGAGTGCGGACCCGACGGTTCCCTGACCGACGATGGCGACCTTGGTGACAGCGCGTGACATACCGACCTCTTCATGATTGGTGGATCACGTCAGTTTCCCACTCGGGTTCGGCCGCTCGTGAGTAGGGGGTGTCTGAGCGACCCGCACGCGAGTAGCGTCATGACTACCACTCGCCGGGGAGGCCCCATGTCCACACGAACCCTCGCAACCGTTGCCGCCACCGCTCTGGTGTTCACCGGAGCAGCGGCCATCCCCACGGGTGCGTCAGCAGCCGTCACCACGCCCACGGCTAAGACCGCGGCCACGGCTACCACTGCCGCCCCCTCCCGATTCCGCATCAAGTTCTTCCAGACACCGTCAGGCAACATCCGCTGTGGAATGTTCAAGTCGGGCGGCAAGTGGAGCATGCGCTGCGACGTCCTCTCCCATGACTGGGTGGCACCCGGCCCCAACCCGTGTGGCGGCACCGGTGACTACGGCAGTTCCGTCGGGATGGGCGGCAAAGGACGCGCGAAGTTCGTCTGTGTCAGCGATGCGATGGATTCAGGCATGACACTGACGTACGGCAGCTCGCTCTCCTTCGGCCCGTTCTTCTGCAAGAGCCGCCCGAAGGGCCTCAAGTGCTACAACGGCCGTGGGCACGGCTGGTTCCTGTCGCGGGAGTCCTACCGACTGTTCTGAGGCGGGATCTTCAGTCCTCACCGATCTTGGACGCACGGATCTCGTGTCCTGCGCTGGTGAGGCACTTTCCGGTCCGCAGGTTGAACTCCCAGCCATGCAGCATGCACTGCAGTTTGTCGCCGTCGACCTCGCCGAACCGGGTCAGGTCGGCCTTCAGGTGCGGGCAGCGCCGCTGGACCACCCAGCCGTCGAGTTCGATGTCCTCGGCATCGGGTTGCTGCTCGGCATACCACCCCTCGACGTAGTTGACGCGCTCGTCGGTCAGGGTCTTGAAGAATGTGTAGACGAACTCGTTGTACTGCCCGATTCGCTTGGCCTGGAACCGTGCAGACAGGAACAGGCTGTTCACCCAGTCCGGCTCGTTGGTGAAGATCAGGTGTTCGATCAGGCGGCGCTGGGTCTTGAACTTGTAGCGCGGCTTGTCCTCGGGCAGTGGCCGACGCACAGTGCTCGTGACGAAGTCGAACACGACTTCCTCAACCACGGCGGGGTCCTCGCCGGCCTCCGGGAGGTCCGCCGTCAGTTCGAACAGGACCGGCCCACCGATGCCGTGGGACATCTGGTCGGCCTGCTCCATGATCGGCTCCACCCGTTCCTTCAGGGCCGCCAGGACGTCGATCTCGGGATGCGACCACGAGGCCCGCTCCGTCGCCAGCACAACCCGTTGCCGCTCCTTGTAGGCCTCGAGGTGCGCCAACTTGCTCTCGGTGGTGAAGAACTCGCGCACATCCGCGACCGGTTGGCTGACCTCGATCGTGTTCTGTGAGACGTCGGCCTCGGTGCCCGGCAACAGGATCACACCGTTGTCATAGCCCTGCTCGGCCATGAAGT
>CAZCRC010000332.1:0-2617 GCA_964500995.1 uncultured Actinomycetes bacterium | reverse complement strand
CGATCGACTGGTTGACCGAGGTCTCCTGGAGAGCTATGGATCGCGTGTGCGCGGGTCCGTCCTGGGTGGGGCCATCGGCGACGCCTTGGGGGCGCCGGTGGAGTTCTGGGACGTGGAGCGTATCCGACGCCAGTGTGGCCGCGGGGGCGTCCGGGAATACGTGCCGGAGAACGTCGCCGGTGTGCCGGTGCATGGTCGCATCACCGACGACACGCAGATGACGCTGTTCACCGTCGAGGGAATGATCCGCGCCGCCCTGCGCGAGGACCGCGGCCTCGGGTTCACCGTGAGTGTCCTGCACCACGCCTATGACCGCTGGCTCGACACCCAACTGCTGCCGCAGCCCGACGGAACTCGCGACGGGTGGCTCATCGACCAGCGGTGGCTGTACTCGCGGCGGGCACCCGGCAACACCTGCCTCTCCGCGTTGGAGGGCCACCGCGACGGTGGCCGTACGCCCACACGATTCGGCTCGCCGGCAAACAACGACTCCAAGGGTTGCGGCGGGGTCAGGCGCACCGCTCCCCTGGGGCTTCTACCGCCCTGGATCTGGGGATCCCCGCAGTGGCAGTTCGATACCGCCGCGCAAGCAGCAGGATTCACCCACGGGCACCCCACCGGGAAGGTCACCTCGGGCGCGCTGGCGGTCCTCGTCGGCGCGGTCATGAGAGGGGATACCTTGGCTGACTCCGTCGACTTCACCCTGCGTTTCCTCAAACAGCAGGAGCATCACGAGGAAACCACCAGGGCCCTCGAACACGCAGTGCAAGCGGCCAGCAGACCACCCAGCGCTGCCGCGGTGGAGGCTCTGGGCGGCGGGTGGGTCGCGGAGGAAGCGCTCGCCATCGCCATCTACGCCGCGCTGGCGCATCCAGGACCCGATGAGATCCTGGATGCTTTGTCGCTGTCGGTGAGCCATTCCGGCGACAGCGACTCCACCGGCTCCATCTGCGGCAACATCCTCGGCGCGCTCCACGGCGAAACCGCGCTGCCGCCCGAACTCGCCTTCGAGGTCGAAGGCCGCGGCACAATCCTCACCCTGGCGGACGACTTCATCTACGAGTTCACCGCTGGGAGTCGGCTCCACGGCGACGACGGGCCATTCACCAGGTGGACTGACCGCTACCCCGGATGGTGATGCCCCGCTGGCCCAGTGCCGGATCCCTCGTCGGACGATTGTCGAGGGAGTCCTCAACCGGATGCAGAGCCCGCCTCCACTTGTTGGTCAGGGCGGAGGCACTTCTCCACGACGCTGCTAGAGGTAGCGGCTCTTGAAACGCTCAGCGAGATGCTTGTCGTGGGCAAAAGCGCTGTCGACGACCTGCTCCAGAGTGAGGGCGCGAAAAGACTCGGACGACGCCAGCACTGCCTGGTATTCGGCGGCGACCGTGGCGTAGCTGCAGTTCCCGGCCGGGTAGATGAGGACATAGCGCGTGGCTGATGTCCAGAGGTTCGGGTGGTTCCTCATGGACAGGGCTAGGAGGTGGTCGCGCCAGACCTGTCGTAAGGGTGTGGCCAACACTTTGTCCTGCCAGCCAGGTTTGAACGCACCCGAGGATTCGGCGATCCCAATCAGGAAATCCTGCTGCTCCGGCGATGCCTCCCGGTCGAGTTTCGCGTCTTCGTGGTACTTGGTTTCGATCCCCACGACCGTCTGCGGGCCGTCTCCGATACGGATGGCAACGTCGAACGCGGTCCGGTCGCGTGTGTACATCGGCGATCGACGTTGGGGAGACCATTCAAAGGCGATGTCGACGTGAGCGGGGTCCAGGGTCACGTCGGGTGCGAAGAGTTGGGCCAATGCCAAGCGCGCCTCGGGATTGGCGGTCGCTTCACCGAACAGATTGAACGCCATCGGCATCGATGACAGCAGATCTCGGCGCAGTCGATCCGGATCGAGAGTCTGCAACGGTTGCGGTTCAGCGATCCGCTTCTGAACGACGTCCCAGATCTTCGGGGAAAGGAAGTTCGCACCGGATTCGGCGTCTGTGTCGGTGAGTTTGGTGCCATTGGGAATCCGCTCAGGACCTCCCGCAGCGACACCGGCGGGAGTGTTGGCGTGAGTCCCGAACTGTGTGATGCCTTGGGATTTGGCCCACAGGTGCTGACGGTATCGGGCCTCCCGCTTGAACGCGGTCATCTGTGGGTCGTGCGGGACCCGATCAGAACTGAAAAGGCAATCGGCCTGTCTCAGTTGCTCAAGCGCGACTGTCATCGTGGCACCCCCTGCGTCAGGATCTCAGCCAGCAGTCGGTCCATGCTTCGTCCCCCGCGGATGTAGCTGATCATCAGGTTGCTGTGGTCGCCGGCGCCGTTCCACACGTCACCGGTCCGGACATCGAACGCTAGTTGACGGTCACCGCGTGCGGCGTGCCAATAGTCGTAGTGGGCATCGAGGTCTATCCACGACCGTTGATTGCGGATCCGCTCCCGAACTGAGGGGAAGAACCGCAGCCACTCGGCGTCGGCGGGTCCGCCGCCGCCAGCGGTGTCGACGCGCCCCATCTGGATATCGATGGGACGCGACAGGATCTGCAGGGTGGCCAATGCGCTCAGAACCCGATAGACCAGAACCCGCTCACTGGATTCCGGCATCGACTCTGCCGTGCCCCAGCCT
>CAZCRC010000331.1:0-2632 GCA_964500995.1 uncultured Actinomycetes bacterium | reverse complement strand
CGGACTTCCATCACGCCAAGCCCGTGTACGAGATGCTCCCCGGCTGGTCCGAGGATATCTCCGGCGCACGTGAGTTCGCCGATCTGCCCGCCAACGCACAGGCCTATGTGCGGTTCCTCGAAGATGCCGCCGGTGTTCCGATCAGTGCTATTGGCGTCGGCCAGGACCGGGACGCGACGATCGCGGTGCGAGACCTGATCGACTGAGCAGATGATGCCCCGGTTCCGGCTGAGTGTTCCCATCTGACACGATCCAGTTATGGACATCGATCCTCGCAATGGCATGGAGTTGCTCACCGTCGACCAGTGTTGGGAACTCTTGGCGGCCAACGTCGTGGGCCGCTTGGCAGTGGCTCCCGCGGGGAGGCCTGACATCTTCCCCGTCAACTACCTGGCCCGCTCCGGGACCCTGCTGTTCAAGACCGGCGAGGGATCCAAACTCACCTCGGTTGCGGTCAATCAGGCGGTGGCGTTCGAGATCGACGGCTACGACGCCGACACGAACGAGGCATGGAGCGTCGTCGTCATCGGAACTGCGCGCCTGATCGAGACCGACGACGACAGCGCCGCGATGGACGAGTTGCCGTTGTTCCCCTGGAACACGACCCCGAAGTATCACTACATCGAGGTGACGCCGACCCAGATCACCGGTCGGCGGTTCGTGGCTGAGGGCCGTCGGTGAAGGTCCTGGTCATCGGGTCCGGTGCGCGCGAGCACGCCCTGGTCAAGAGCCTGCGGGCCGACCCCGCGGTCACCGACATCATCTGCGCGCCCGGCAACGCGGGGATTTCGTCGGACTGCGCGACGCAGGCCGTCGATGTCGCCGACCCGACCGCGGTCGCCGACCTGGCGGAGCATCTCGCGGTGGACCTGGTCGTCATCGGACCGGAACTGCCACTGGTCCAGGGAGCTGCGGATGCGGTGCGGGAACGTGGCCTGCGATGCTTCGGGCCTTCGGCCGCGGCCGCGCAACTCGAGGGCAGCAAGGCGTTCGCCAAGGACGTCATGGCGGCTGCGGGGGTTCCCACCGCGGCGGCGGTGACGTGCTCCGACGCTGACCAGGTTGCTGCGGCGTTGGACCGGTTCGGTCCGACCCACGTGGTCAAGGACGACGGTCTCGCGGGCGGCAAGGGCGTGGTGGTTACCGACGACCGGGCCGAGGCGCTCAGTCACGCGCGGTCCTGTCTGGGCCGAGGCGGCCGGGTGGTCGTCGAGGAATTCCTGGACGGCCCCGAGGTCTCCCTGTTCGTCATCACCGATGGGGTGACCGCGGTCCCCCTGCTGCCGGCCCAGGACCACAAACGGGTCGGCGACGGCGACACGGGTCCCAACACCGGCGGCATGGGTGCCTACACGCCCCTGACGTGGGCGCCGAACGACTTGGTCGATCAGATCATGGACCAGGTGGCGCGACCCACCATTGCCGAGATGTCGCGGCGCGGCACCCCGTTCGCGGGCGTGCTGTACTGCGGTCTCGCGCTGACCAGTCGCGGCATCAGGGTCGTGGAGTTCAACGCCCGCTTCGGTGATCCCGAGATCCAGGCAGTGCTGCGGTTGCTGGAGTCCCCCCTCAGCGACCTGTTGCTGGCAGCCGCTTCCGGCACTTTGGCCGACACCCCGCCGCTGACGTGGCGCGAGGGGAGTGCGGTGTGCGTGGTGATCGCCGCCCAAGGCTACCCCGGCGACGTGATCTCGGGCGACACCGTCACAGGGATCGACCGGGCGGAGAACATCGCCGGTGTTTCGGTCGTCCACGCGGGCACCGCAGATCGCCAGGGTGAACTGGTGACCGCTGGCGGCCGGGTGTTGTCCGTGACGGCCGTCGGCGATGACCTTGCTGAGGCGCTGACGCGGGCGTACCAGGCGGTGACCTTGATCGACATCCGCGGCGCCCACCATCGCACCGACATCGGAAGCAAGGCAGGTGCGTGATCGGGACCTGGGTCCGCGCGCTGGTCGCACTGGTGTCGCTCGTCGTGGTGACCGCGTGCCTGACGGTGCTCTTCCTGTCGATGCGCGCCGTGATGTCGGTCGGTGGTTACTGCGCCAGCGGGGGTCCGTACGTGATCGCCGTGGAATGCCCGGACCAGGTCGTGGCGCTGCTGCCGTTGTCGATCGTGCTCGGCATCGTCGCAGCATTCGTCTATGCGTACGCCTCGGCGCAACTGCCCGGCCCACGGTTGTGGCCGCTGTTGTGGCCAGCCCTGTTCCTGTCGCTGGGCTGGAACTTCATGGAGTTCGCCTTCGCTGACGGCGACGCGGGAGTGGTGTGGGGTTGGCTGATCTGTGGCGTCGTCTTTGTTGCGATGGGTCTGCTGCCGCTGTGGTTGCTGCTGTCCAAGGGCACGCTGCGCGCGCTCCTGTGGAGCGATGCGCCGTCGGCGGTTCCGGTGGATCCCTACCGGGGGACTGGCTACCCCGCCACGGCTACCGCCAGTCGCGCGGGTACGGCATCCCCGCCCATCGCCGAATCCCGGACACCCGGTGACGACCTGACTGGCGAACTGGAACGCCTGACGCCCCTGCATGAACGGGGTGCCCTGACCGATGCCGAGTTCGCCGCCGCCAAGAAGCGCCTGCTGGAAGGGGGGTGAGGGCCGATGTCCGACAGTGACACCTCGAAACTCGTGATG
>CAZCRC010000330.1:0-2642 GCA_964500995.1 uncultured Actinomycetes bacterium | reverse complement strand
CGAACTCCGCCTTGGCGCGGGGGATCCCCTTGATCGACTTGGCTCGCTTGCGGCCCAACGCCCCCAGGATCGCCGCGACGATCAGCAGGACCAAGGTGACGATCCCGAAACCGGCCCAGACGGGCAGGCCCAGCGCCACAAGCACATAGGCGATCGTGACCAGGAGGAAGATGGCACCCAACCCGCCGAGCACGGCAGCCCCGATCAGCATCCCGGCGGTTGCGCCGGCGGCTTCCTCGCTGGACTTGACCTCGGTGCGCATCAACTCTGTCTGCGCCTTCATCAGGCGTTGGCTGTCGGCGGTGACGGACTTGACCAACTCGCGGATGGTGGGTTGGTTGCTGCCGGTGTTGCTCACGGGACGCTCCTGTCTGTCGGGGGTCAGCCTATGTCCTGCCTGGGCTCGATCACGCCGCGGTGCGCCGGTGACGGCTCACGACGGCTCGGGGGGGCGCTGATACACGTCGGGGATCCCATCGCCGTCGTCGTCACGATCCTCGTGCAGGCCGGCGTAGTAGCGGTTGCGGGTGAGCAGCATCAGTGAGGCGATGACGGCCGACACCACCGATGCCGCCAGCACAGCCAGTTTTGCGCTGTTGAGCAGGAAGGTGTCGTCCGGGAACGCCAACTCCGCGATCAGCAGCGAGACCGAGAACCCGATACCTGCCAGCAGCCCCACCGCCACCACGTCGCGCCACCGGATCGACGAACTCAACGAGGCGCGGGTGAACCGGGCCATCAGCCACGCGGTTCCGACGACACCGACGGGTTTGCCGACCACCAGGCCGACGACGATGCCGATGGCGACAGGTGTGGTCATGGTGGTGACGAGGTCGGACCCACGCAGATCCACACCGGCCGCAAAGAAGGCGAATAGTGGAACGGCAAGCCCTGCGCTGATGGGTCGGATCACGTGTTCGGCGCGCTCCCCAGGCGACTCGGATTCACCCGGATCGCGCTTGACCCGGGTGAGCAACCCGGCGGCGACACCGGCGACGGTCGCATGCACCCCACTGGAGTGCATGAACACCCAAGCGACGAGAGCGATGGCCACGTAGATGGGCCACCCCTTGACGCGCTTCCATTGCAGGAAGCCGTACAACGCCAACAGCGCGACGGAGATCGCGAAAGCGAGTGGGTCGAATCCCTTGGAGTAGAACACCGCGATGACCAGGATCGCGCCGAGGTCGTCGACCACCGCCAACGACAGCAGGAACGCCCGCAACGCCACCGGAAGGCGTCGACCCACGACCGCCAGGACCGCCAGCGCGAATGCGATGTCGGTGGCCATGGGGATCCCCCACCCGCCGGGCTGCCCGTCGGTGAGCGTCAGGTTGACCGCGACGTAGAGCAGCGCGGGCAGGGCCATGCCACCGAGTGCTGCTGCGATGGGGACTGCGGCGCGCTTGGGCGAGGCGAGGGTCCCGAGCTGGAACTCGTGGCGAAGCTCCACACCCGCAACGAAGAAGAAGATCGCCAACAGGCCATCGGCTGCCCACACGGACAACGGCAGATCCAGATGCAGCGCGGCTGGTCCGACGACGGTGTTCGAGATCGCCTCGTACGACGCCGACCAGGGGCTGTTGGCCCAGATCAGTGCGATGGCAGCGGCGACCAGGAGCAGGATGCCGCCGGTCGTCTCGTCACGCAGGGCGCTGAGGACCCACGTCCGCTCCGGCAGCGACAGCCGTCCGAACAGCCCGTCGCGGGAGTCCTCGGTGTCGTCGGGTGCAGCAGCCACCTCTTCACCCTAACGACCGGGGACGGATCGAGCAGGACTACATTGACGCCGTGACCGCACCCGTGCCGAATCCCGCCGATGCCACTGCCTTCATCCACCAGGCCATCCCGATGCTGGGTCGGCTCGGGTTGGAGGTCGTCGACATGGGTCCGGGGACGATGACTCTGCGGGTGCCGTTCGAGGGCAACCAGAACCACGTCGGAACGATGTATGCCGGGGCGCTGTTCGCGATCGCGGAGGTGCCGGGCGGGGCGTTGGCGGTGCAGTTGTTCGACCCCGCGAAGTACTACCCGGTCATCAAGGACATGACGGTGGACTACCGTCGCCCCGCTCGTACGGACGTCACGGTGGACGCTTCCATCAGCCCTGACGACGTGGCGCGTGTCCTGGGCGAGGTGGCCGAAGCCGGCAAGGCGGACTTCGTGATGGACCTCGAGGTCAAGGACACCGACGGAACAGTGGTGATGACGGCCCTGGGCCACTACCAACTCCGCGCCTACCGCTGACCCAGGGGGACCGCAGAACTGGTCGGCACATGCCGAACTCGCCCGTGCAACACCGAGGGCTGAATGTGCGGGCCAGCTTTGCGGTCACTCGGCGGTGAGGCCCTGCGAGATCAGGTTCATCACAGCCGGGTCGGCCAGAGTGGTCACGTCGCCGAGTTCGCGGTGTTCCGCGACGTCGCGCAGCAGGCGGCGCATGATCTTGCCCGAGCGGGTCTTGGGGAGTTCGGCCACCACCATGATCTGCCGCGGTTTGGCGATAGGACCGATCTCGTGGGCCACGTGGTCGCGCAACTGGGCCACGAGGTCCTCACCGCCGTCGTTGTCCCCGCGCAGGATCACAAAGGCCACGATTCCCTGACCTGTCGTCGTGTCGGTGGCACCCACGACCGCCGCTT
>CAZCRC010000329.1:0-2659 GCA_964500995.1 uncultured Actinomycetes bacterium | reverse complement strand
CCTACAGCCCGAGGGAGAGTCAGTTGGGCAGGTGACATGCGCGGCGGCGCTGGCCGATGCGGATCTCGCTGCGGCATTCGATGCGGCGGGCTACGTACTCGTTCGCTAGAACCGGCGGCCGCCACTCGGGCCCTCAGGGCTCATCGGGTCGGCACCTCCACCAGTCCCAGCGACGAGGTCGCCAGACTGCCCAGGTACAACGTGCCCTGATGCTCCCGTACACCGGCGACCATGAAGAACTCGTCGTCGGTGCCGTACAGGTCGTGGACGACATCACCGTTGTCGTCAAGCGCTCGCACCCACACGATGTGGTCCGGCTTGGGTTGCAGCGCCTCGGGCAGCGCCCAGATCAGTCGCCGGGCCAGGGGGATGGCACTCGTGCGATCGAGGGCTGCTTTTCGAGGGCTTGCCATCGCGATCCAGATGAGCCCATCGGTCCCGGTACTCAGGTTGTCGGGGAACGCGGGCAGGATGTCTCCGAACGTCTCTGATCGTCCCGCCAACGGACCGGTCAACCAGTAGCGGGTCAATTCGTACCCGCCAGTCTGTGCGACCACGACGAAGGACTCATCGGCGGCCAATGCCACGCCGTTGGCCAACTGGAGCCCCGCCAGCAGGACATCCACCGCACCGTCTGGGCTGCGGCGCAACAGGCGACCGGTACCGGAGTGTTCGATCAGGTCGGCGGTCAAGTGATCGAGGTCGAACCGTTGGGTCGAGTCCGAGAAGTAGATCGTGCCGTCTGCGGCCACGGCTGCGTTGTTGCACACCCGCAGGTCATGGGCGCCGGGGGCTACGAGCGTCTGGATCGCGCCGCTGGCGGGATCGAGCAGCAGGAGTCCACGCACCGCGTCACACACCACGATGCGATCACCCGGATGAGCCTCGAGTCCGAGCGGACGACCCGTCGTGTCGGCCACGACGTCGATGCGGCGACCATTCGGTGCCACCCCCAGGATGCGGCCGTCGGCGACGCCGGTGAAGATCCGATCACCGACCACCAGGGTGTCCTCTGGGCCGATACCGGGAACTCGGATCGTGCCGGACAGTTCGATCGGCGTGGCACGGGCACCCTTCGGGGCGGGAGTGGGATGCCATGACTGTGGGGCGATGCCGGGACGTCCGAACACGTGGGGCCTCCTGAAGTGTCGACACTGCCAACGGTACGTCTGCAAGGATTCCTTCTGTGACTGACGCTCTGGTGATCGGTGCCGGAATTGGTGGACTCACTGCCGCCGTCGCCTTGCAGCAGGCGGGCTGCAGTGTCCAAGTGCTGGAGCGGGCCGAACAACTGCACCCGGTCGGCGCCGGGCTGACGATCCAGCCCAACGCAGTGCTCGCGCTGCGGGAGCTGGGACTCGGCAGGATCGAGACCGTCGGTCAGCCACTGCACGCCGCCGAGATCCGTGATTCGCGCGATCGAGTCCTGACCTCGTTGGGCGCGGCGGATGCGGCCGCACTGCTGGCCGAGGTGGGGGCACCGGCGATCGGTATCCACCGCAGCACGCTGCACAACCTGCTCCTTGCGGCCGCGGGTGATGTGGTGTCGTTGGGGACCGAGGTGGTCGAGATGAACGGTCGCGAGGTCGTGACCGCGTCGGGTCAGCGACTCGAGCCGCCGCTGATCGTGGGTGCGGACGGGATCAATTCCGCCGTGCGCGCTGGCCTGTTCGGTCGGACACCGCCGAGGTACTCCGGCTACTACTGCTGGCGGGGCGTCACGGCGCACTCGCCGTTCCCGCCCGACTGGGCCGGGGAGTTCTGGGGGCGTGGGCTGCGGTTCGGGGGGTGTGGGATCGACGACGGGCGGCTGTACTGGTTCGCAGTCGCCAGCGGTCCCGCTGGGGGCGCGGGAGACATCGGGGATAGGTTCGCCGAGTTTCCAGCCCTGGTTCGCGACGCGATCGCGGCAACCGCGCCGACCGACATCCTGCGCACGGACATCAACGACCGTGATCCCATTCCGCACTGGGGTCAGGGACCCGTCACCCTGCTGGGGGATGCGGCCCACGCCATGACTCCGAACTTGGGGCAAGGCGCCTGTCAGGCGATCGAGGACGCGGTCGCACTAGGTCGGGCGGTGGCCCGCGACGGCCCCACTGCGCAGGCGCTGCGCACCTACGAAGCCGTCCGGATCACACGCGCGAACGCCGTGGTCCGCCGGTCCCGTGCCGTGGGCCGCATCGGCCAGTGGCGCCACCCGGTGGCCACGACGATTCGGGACACCGCGGTCCGGTGGACACCGGATTC
Organism: uncultured Actinomycetes bacterium; assembly: GCA_964500995.1. GTDB lineage: Bacteria > Actinomycetota > Actinomycetes > S36-B12 > CAIWTL01. Next base: position 409 of record CAZCRC010000329.1, on the reverse strand, counting down.
GGTGACCCGCAGGCAACTCGCTCGAGCGTGGACTTTGCCGGCCATGGTTGACCGTCGGGAATAACGCGATATATCGTGAGCGTTATCGGATGTATCACCGGCAGGAGGTCGGTGAACGGAAGGGAACACCGATGACCACAACAGACAACACCGACAACCGGACCCCACCCGTGGGGCTGGGGTCGAACGACAGCACGCAGGACCCCGCGGCCACCGCGGATCACTGCGGACCCGGCGCACCATTCGGGTGTGGCCCGCGATCACGACGGAGGATGAGGAAGATGGCACGACATGCACGGCACGGATTCGGTCCGGGCGGAATGGGACCAGGGGGCAGGGGCCCCGGCGGACCCATGGGACCCGCGGGAACAATGGACTGGGTGTTCGGCCCCGATGGCCCGATCGCCAT
>CAZCRC010000328.1:0-2662 GCA_964500995.1 uncultured Actinomycetes bacterium | reverse complement strand
TGCGCCTCGATGAACAGCGGATCCAGCCATTGCTGCTGCTCGGTCTGCAGCCCTTCCACCCGTTGCTGCGCAGCATCGATGTCGCCACGCAGCGCCTCGAGCGAGGACTTCTGCGCCAGCCACGTGCGAATGGGCAGCGCCAGCATCAGAGCCACTGCCAGCAGAGTTCCGAACAGGACCAAGGTGCGCCCTGACGTGTGATGCCCAGCGACCGCTCCCGGTCCGGGCTCACCCCCAATCGGGGTGACCTCCGGGTCCGCAGCAGTGAGGGTCGTCGGCACCGTCCGATCGTGCCACACGACTGGGACCGATCCCGGCAGCGCCGCGGGGCGTGGCTACCGGGACCCGGCCAGGCACACTCAGCCGACGAACCGGGGGAACGCCCGAGCGCCCGCGTAACGGGCAGCCTCGTCGAGCTCGTCCTCAATGCGCAGCAGTTGGTTGTACTTCGCGACGCGTTCCGATCGAGCCGGGGCGCCGGTCTTGATCTGACCGCAGTCGGTCGCAACTGCGAGGTCGGCGATCGTGGTGTCCTCGGTCTCGCCCGAACGATGACTCATCATGCTGGCGTATCCGTTGCGGTGAGCCAGACTGACGGCGTCCAGGGTCTCGGACAGGGTGCCGATCTGGTTCACCTTGACCAGCAGGGCGTTGGCGGCTCCGAGGTCGATCCCACGTTGCAGCCGCTGCGGATTGGTCACGAACAGGTCATCGCCCACGAGCTGGACTCGGTCGCCGAGCGCATCCGTGACATGGACCCAGCCATCCCAGTCCTCTTCGTCCAGCGGGTCTTCGACTGAGACCAGCGGGAAGTCGGCCACGAGGGACTCGTAGTAGCCGGTCATCCATTCGGCGCTGCGGGCCGCTCCTTCGAACTGATAGGCGCCGTCGGTGAAGAACTCGCTGGCGGCGACATCCAGGGCCAGCGCGATATCTGTTCCCACGGTCAGGCCAGTCGTCCCGATCGCCTCGACGATCAGGTCGAGGGCGGCCCGGTTGCTGTCCAGGCTCGGCGCGAAACCGCCCTCGTCGCCCAGCCCGGTGGCCAGTCCCTTGTCCTTGAGGACCGACTTAAGCGCGTGGTAGACCTCGGTCCCCCAGCGCAGTGCTTCGGCGAATGTCGGCGCCCCCACCGGCGCGATCATGAACTCCTGGATGTCCACGTTGGAGTCGGCATGCGCGCCGCCGTTGAGGATGTTCATCATCGGCACCGGCAGCACGTGGGCGCTGGGACCACCCACGTAGCGGAACAGGGGTAGGTCGGCAGACTCGGCGGCGGCACGCGCCACGGCCAAGGACACGCCCAAGATGGCATTCGCGCCGAGTCGTCCCTTGTTCGCAGTGCCGTCCAAGTCGATCATCGCCTGATCGACGAGCCGCTGCTCCGACGCGTCATAGCCGAGGATCTCCGGCGCGATCTCGTCCTCGACGGCCGTCACGGCCTGCACCACGCCCTTGCCACCGAAGCGGTCGCCACCATCACGCCGCTCGGCGGCCTCGAACGCCCCCGTCGAGGCGCCGGAGGGGACTGCCGCCCGACCGACGACACCATCGTCAAGACCGACTTCGACCTCGACGGTGGGGTTGCCCCGCGAGTCCAGGATCTCTCGGGCGATCACTGCTTCGATACTGGCCATTGCGCTGGTCCTCCCTGACGGCTGAGCCGATGTCCCGACCCGTTGCCACCCTATCCGGCCACCGCGCCGCCCGTCGGGCAGGACTACTCCAGCCCGACGAGGCTGCGCAGTACTCCTGGGGGCACTGAGCCGTGGGCCAGGACCGCGTCGTGCACTTGCTGCTGATCCCAGTCGCGGTGGTGCTCATCCAGTTCGTCGACGATCGCGGCCACCTGCTGATAGCCGGCGTAATAGAGCGGCAACTGGCCCGCGGTCAGTCGGGCCCGATCCCACTTGCCGGCGATCTCGCCGTCCTCCTGGAATCCCTTGGTAGCCATGAGCCGACGGGCTTCGGCCTCGGTCATGCCTCGCGTGTGGACGCGAATGTCCAGGATCGTGTTGATGATCACCCGCAACTGCATCTTGAGTTGCTGGAGTCGCAGGGAACCACGTTGGGACTGCGACACCACGAACCCGCGATGGGCCATCATCTCCTCGGCGTAGACCGCCCACCCCTCGATGAACAGGCCGCTGGGCATGGCGGCGCGCACATCTGTGGGCGCCTGAGCCTCCCGGGCGTGCGCGAGTTGCAGGGCGTGCCCCGGGACAGCCTCATGGACCATCAGGTCGTACAACATGTGCCGGTTGTACTCCTGGTAGTACGACTCGGTGCGGCGTTCGTCCCAGGAGTCAGGAGCAGGTGACAGTCCGATCAAGGTGGGCAGGTCCGCTGTCTCCAGGGGACCGGGGGCATCGCAGTAGGCCACGCTCACTCCGCGATGCACGCCGGGCATGATCTCCAGTCGGACATCCATCGGCGGCACCGTCACGAGTCGCCGTTCGGCCAGGAATTCCGCGGCCGCCTCGAGTGCCGTTGCGGCGACGTCGAGCAAGTTGTCCCCCGTGACATCGGAGGCCGCGGCCATGCGGCTGAGCGTGTCGGGGATCACGGTGCGCACAGCCATCGTGCTGCCCCCGAACTTGGCCGCCGCGCTCGCGAGCGTGTCCAGTACCCGTTCGAGATCGTCCTCCGCAGCCGCCAGGAG
>CAZCRC010000327.1:0-2670 GCA_964500995.1 uncultured Actinomycetes bacterium | reverse complement strand
GCCGGCGGGGGCGGAGCACCGGTGGGGGCGGGCGCCGCTGTGGGGATCGGCGCCGGGACCGGGATCGGCGCCGGGACCGGCTGGGGAGCGCGCTGCGGTCGGGCGACCCGGATACGGTGCACAGCCGTGACCTTGCGGTGCGCGTTCTTGTCACCGGGGACCACGATCCGGACCGCGTACCGGCCTGCCCCCGGAGGCCGATATCGCACCGTGACGAGTCCGGATCGTTTGGCTCTGCCGGACTGCCGGGTGCGCCACGCCTTGCCGTCACGGCGCCACTGGACCTGATACTTGCGTCGTGGCGCCTTGGGGGTGACCCGGACCCGCTCCACGAAACGGTCCCCCACGGTCATCCCCGACTTCGATGCGTTCCATCCGAAGACCTTCGCGGTGGGGCGCTTCTCGGACCGCTCGGCCTTGTCAGTCTTGTCGGCCTTGTCGGCCTTGTCGGCCTTGTCGGCCTTGTCGGCTACAGCGGCCGGTCCAGCCGCGGCACCGGCGAGCGAACCGAGTCCCAGCGTTACAGCCACCAGTGCCGTGACCGCAGACCCAGCACGCACCTTCATCGGGACAGGCTACGCCCTCGTGGTGCGGATCCCGTTACCCCTGCGGGCCCGACTCCACCCAATCGAATGTCCTGGTCACGGCCTGCTTCCAGCGGGCATACAGCCGCTCCCGCTCGGCTTCGGACATCTGGGGTTCCCAGCGCTTGCCCTCGGCCCAGTTGTTGCGGATGTCGTCCTGACTCTCCCAGAACCCCACCGCCAGCCCGGCCGCATAGGCGGCGCCGAGCGCCGTGGTCTCGATCGTGCGCGGTCGGATGACAGGCACGCCGAGAATGTCGGACTGGAACTGCATGAGCAGGTCGTTGAGCACCATGCCGCCATCGACCTTGAGCGTCACCAACTCCACCCCGGAGTCCGCCTCCATGGCCTCGATGACCTCGCGCGACTGGTAGGCCGCGGCCTCCAATGCCGCCCGGGCGATGTGGCCCCGGTTGATGAACCGGGTCAGTCCCACGATCGCGCCGCGGGCATCGCCGCGCCAGTAGGGCGCGAACAAGCCCGAGAACGCGGGCACGAAGTAGCAGTCACCGTTGTCGTCGACCGTCTCGGCCAGGGTCTCGATCTCCGGTGCAGCACCGATGAGCTGGATGTTGTCGCGAAGCCACTGGATCAGACTGCCGGTCACCGCGATGGAACCCTCCAGGGCATAGACCGTCGGCTCCTCGCCGATCTTGTAGCACACGGTCGTCAGCAGTCCGTTGTCACTGAGCACCATCTCGGTGCCGGTGTTGAGTAGGACGAAGTTGCCGGTGCCGTAGGTGTTCTTCGCCTCGCCGGGGCTCAGGCAGGCCTGCCCGAACGTCGCCGCCTGCTGGTCACCAAGGATTCCCGAGATGGGCACTCCGGCCAGCCCAGGAGGCGCATCGACGACGCCGTAGGTCTCCGACGACGACTTGATCTCGGGCAGCATCGACATCGGAACGCCGATCTCGGCGCAGATCGTCTCGTCCCACTCCAACGTGGCCAGGTCCATCAGCAGGGTGCGCGAGGCATTCGTCGGGTCGGTGATGTGGATCCCGCCGTTGACTCCACCGGTCAGGTTCCAGATCAGCCACGTGTCGATCGTGCCCATGAGCAGGTCGCCGGCCTCGGCCTTCTCGCGCGCGCCCTCGACGTTGTCCAGGATCCAGCGCACCTTCGGAGCGGCGAAGTACGTCGCAATCGGCAGACCCGTCCGCGACCGATACTGATCCACGTCGCCCAGGGAGTCACAGATCTCCTGGGTGCGCGTGTCCTGCCACACGATCGCGTTGTACGTGGGGATGCCGGTGGTCTTGTCCCACACGACGGTCGTCTCACGCTGCTGGGTGATGCCGATCGCTGCGATGTCGCTGACCGAGATGTTGCCGCGGCCAAGCGCACCACCCATGACCTCACGGGTGTTCACCCAGATCTCCATGGCGTCGTGCTCGACCCAGCCCGGCTGCGGGAAGATCTGCCGATGCTCGATCTGGTCGGACCCCATCGGGAGTCCCTCGTGACTGAACAGGATCGCCCGAGTCGACGTGGTTCCCTGATCGATTGCCATGACGGCCTTGGCCATTGGTTCCTCTTCCCTCGAACGGTTGCGAATTGTTGGAACGACAGTGGTGACGGTGGGGTCTAGAAGTTGGCGGAGTAGAGCCCGGCGGCCGCAAGTGCGCCCACCAACGGACCGACGATCGGCACCCAGGAGTAACCCCAGTCGATCTTCTGCTTGTTCTTGATCGGCAGCAGGGCGTAACAGAGCCGCGGGCCGAGGTCCCGTGCCGGGTTGATCGCGTAGCCCGTCGCGCCACCGAGTCCGGCACCGATCGCCAGGACCGTGAAGGCCACCCCGGCGTAGCCCAGGGCGATATTGCCCAGTGCTGGTGGTTGATCGATGCTCGCGGGCACCCAGGGCGCCTGCTGGATGATCCAGTACACGAGGACGAAGGTCGCGATGCCCTCGGACAGTGCGTTCCAGCCCAGCGACCGCGCCTGCGGCGCAGGCGCGGTGTAGAAGATCCCACCGGTCGTCTCGGGGGACTCGGTGGTGTCGAACTGCTTCTTGTAGACGAGGTAGACGAGTAGCGCGCCGAACATGGCCCCGAGGACCTGACCGACCACGTAGAACGGAAGTTCG
>CAZCRC010000326.1:0-2686 GCA_964500995.1 uncultured Actinomycetes bacterium | reverse complement strand
CTTCTTTGTATCTTGGCGTCTTTGTGTGGGTCAGGAAAGAAATCTCACACCAAGACACAAAGAACACCAAGAATTCAGAGATTGCTTCTTTGTATCTTGGCGTCTTTGTGTGGGTCAGGAAAGAAATCTCACACCAAGATACAAAGGACACAAAGGATTCAGCGAAGACTTCTTTGTATCTTGGCGTCTTTGTGTGGGCCAGGAAAGGATTCTTTCACCAAGAGATCAAGAAATTTGTATTTATGTCTACACGGACCAAACTGATCGCCAGCACGGCGGTCATCGTTCTGATTGTGATTCTGTTTCCGCGCTTCGTGGATATGCCGGCGGCGGCCCGGGCCTTGCAGCAGGCTGACCTGCGCTTGGGCGCGCTGGCCTCCCTGGCGTTCATTGCCGGGCTGGCGGCCTATGCGCAGCGCTGGCGGGTGCTCCTGGCCGGCCAGCCCAGCCTGAACGCCGCTTTTCAGGCGGCCAATGTGGGGCACGCGCTCAACATCCTGCTGCCGCTGCGCGCGGGCGAAGCGGCGCGTATCGCGCTACTGGGGCGCACGGCCGGCCTGCCCCTGGCTGAAATCACCGCCAGCGTGGTGGTGGAGCGCGTGATCGAGCAGGTGATGCGCCTGCTGGCGTTGGGCGGCGCCTTGCTGGTGGGACTGCGCTTGCAGTTGGCGCCCGCGGCTGTGATGAGCGCGGTGGCGCTCGTCGGCCTGCTGGCCGGGTTGATGGCCTGGGCGCTGCGCCATCGAGCGCAGGTGCAGGCGCGGGCGCCCGTCTTCCTGGCGCGCCTGCCGGGCATGACCGAGGCGCGCGCCCGCCGCGCCATCAGCGGCGTCCTGACCGGGGTCACACAGGCCGTGACGTCCAGGCGCTTATCGGCCGCCATGCTGTGGTCGTTCATCACCTGGGGCTGCTTTGGCGCCTTTCACCTGTTGACGCTGGCCGCGCTCGGCGCCGATGGCTTACCCCCAACCACCTGGGGGGCGCTCGCCCTGGGCGCGCTCGTCCTGGCCCCACCCTCCGCGCCGACGCAGCCGGGCATCTTTCATGCCACACTGGTGGCGCCGCTGGCCCTGCTCGGCTTCGATCGCGCCGCGCTCACCGCCTTTGCCATCCTCCTGCATCTGCAGCAGATGGTGTGGATGATCGGCCTGGCCCTGGTGGGCAGCGGTGTGCAGGCGTTCAAGTCCGGCCAGGCTGTTGCCGTAGAAAGGGTTGCAGAAAGGGCTGCAGAAAGGGTTGCAGAAAGAAATGAACATGGTTGAACCACTCACGCTCTACGGTTCGCCTACCTGTGAAGATACGGCGCTTGTGCGCCATCGTTTGCAGGTCCTGGGCGTACCGTTCATCGAAATCAACGTCGAGCGCAACGCCGACGCGACCCGCCTGGTGGAGCAGTTGAACGGAGGTTTTCGCATCACCCCCACGCTGACCCTGGCCGGGCAGCCGGGACACCTGGCCGAACCGACCATCGAGCAGTTGCAGGATTGGCTGGCCGCGGCCCGGATTTCCTTCACCCTGCCGCGTGGGCTGGACTATCACGGCGAACTCGCCTCCCGCCCCCTGCCCGACTTTGCGCTGGCCGGCCACCCCGCGACGCTGTTTCGTCTGAGCAACCTGCGCGGACGCCACAAGGCGGTGATCTTCTTTGCGCATGACCATCGCTGCCTGGTGTGCGCCGGCTACGCCAAACAGTTGGCGTCCCTGCGCGCCGCGCTGACCGAAACGGGCGCGGTGCTCATCTCCGTGCTGCAGGCTCATGAGGAGCAGGCGCGGACATGGGCAGAGGAATTCGCCGCCGGTCACATCGTCCTGGCCGATCCGGACGGCGCGGTCAAGCAGCGGCTGACGGCTTATGTCAATGCTGATCGGGCGGGAGTCCTGGTGCTGCTGCTCGATCGCTATACCGCGCCGCGCACCCGCATCCAGGCTGCGGACGCCGGCGGGCTTCTGGCGCCTCATGAGCTGGCCGAATGGCTCTACTACCTCGATCGCGAATGCGCAGAATGAGACACCGGCGCGTGCTGGCCCGTGGGGCCGGAGTAGGGCCATCACGAAGGTTGCTTGGAGATTTGGGCTGGCTGATCGCGCTAATGGCTGTCGTAGGAGGCCTGGCCGCGTGTCAGCCGAATGGCGGCGCTGCGGCCAACGCACGCCAGGCCGGCCGAATGACGCCGACCGGCGCAGCCGCGACTGTGGAGATCATCCTTGCGCCGGCGTCGTTCACAGCCACGGCCGTTCCCACACCAACAGCCAGCGCCACGGCTACGCCCGCGCCGACCGCCACGCCCAGTCCGACCGCCACAGAGACGCCAACGGCCATCCCCTCGCCGACGTCAACCAACGCGCCGCCGGCTGTCTTGACGCCCGGCCAGGCCACCGGCTGGACCATTGCCGAGATGGCCGGCCGCGCTTACGGCGGTGGAACGTTGACCGACCGCGGCCAGGTGGATACGCCAACCGGGTTTACGCGCACCCTCATCACCTATCCGAGCGACGGGCTGACCATCTACGGCTTCATCAACGCGCCGCCGGGGCCGGGGCCATTCCCGGTCATCATCGCCCTTCATGGTTATGTCGAGCCGTCGCAGTACGGCATCCTGAGCTACACCACGCGCTACGCCGATGCCCTGGCGCGCGCCGGGTCCATCGTCATCCCTCCCAATCTGCGCAATTTTCCGCCGTCGGA
>CAZCRC010000325.1:0-2696 GCA_964500995.1 uncultured Actinomycetes bacterium | reverse complement strand
ACCTGGACCACCCCCACCGGCATCACCCACACCGACCACCCCGAACCACCCCTCCCGTGAACTCGGATGTCTGCGCGGTCTGAGCAAGAACGCCATCCGTCACGCATCGCGGGAGCGATTCCGCGATGATCGGTGCCATGCCAAAAAGTCATCCCGGAAGTGCGCCCAAGCATCCCCAGGTGGTCGTCCTCTTCGGAGCGACGGGTGACCTGGCCAAGCGCAAGCTCCTGCCTGGCCTGTTCCACCTGAACTCGTCGGGCCTGATCCCCGGACTCAAGGTCGTCGGGGTGTCCCTGGACGAGATGAGTTCCGAGGAGTTCCGTGCCATCGCACGGGGTGCCCTGGACGAGTTCTTCAGCCGTGAGTTCACCGAGGCGGAGTGGGAGGACTACCGGACCCGACTCGAGTACGTCCCGACATCCGCCGGGCCGGAGGCCCTGGCGGCGGCGGTGGCCCGGGCCGAGGCCGAACTGCCCGACGGACCGCAACGGCTGCACTACCTGTCGGTTCCGCCCCGGGCAGCGCTGGCGGCAGTCAGCATGATCAACGAGGCCGGGCTGGTCAAACACTCCAAGGTCATCATGGAGAAGCCGTTCGGCGTCGACCTGGCCACGTCGAAGGAGCTCAATCGGCAACTCCACGAGATCTTCGACGAGAAGCAGATCTTCCGCATCGACCATTTCCTCGGCAAGGAACCCGCGCTGAACATCTTGGCGTTCCGGTTCGCCAACGGACTGTTCGAACCGATCTGGAACCGCAACTTCATCGATCACGTCCAGATCGACGTCCCCGAGACGCTCGGGCTGGAGGAGCGAGCGAACTTCTACGAGGGCACCGGCGCCTACCGCGACATGGTCGTGACCCACTTGTTCCAGATCATGGCCTTCATCGCGATGGAACCACCGACCGCGCTGGAACCGGATGCGATCAGCATCGAGAAGAACAAGGTCTTCCGCAGTATGCAGCCGATCCAACCGGCCGACGTCGTGCGCGGCCAGTACACCGGGTACCGGCAGATCGAGGGCGTCGACCCGATGTCCGAGACCGAGACCTTCATCGCGGTGAAGGCCACCATCGACAACTGGCGGTGGGCGAACGTCCCCTTCCACCTGCGTACCGGCAAGAAGCTCGCCGAGGGCCGCCGGATCGTGTCCATCGCGTTCAAAGAACCCCCGAAGTCGATGTTCCCCGCTGGGTCAGGCGTCGCCGCCAATGGCCCCGACCACCTGACGTTCGACCTGGCGGACTCCGCCAAGATGTCGCTGTCGTTCTATGGCAAACGGCCAGGGCCGGGGATGCGTCTGGACAAACTGAGCCTGCAGTTCGCGATGCACGACACCGGCCTCGAGGGTGACGTGTTCGAGGCCTACGAGCGACTCATCCTCGATGCCATGAAGGGCGACCACACCCTGTTCACCACCGCCGACGGCATCGAACGGTTGTGGGAGGTATCCATGCCCGTGCTCGACGACCCGCCCCCGGTGCGTCCATACGCACCTGGGTCCTGGGGTCCGAATGCCATCCATCAGTTGGTGGCACCAGCGGCGTGGCGGCTGCCGTTCGAACGGGAATGGCGCGACCCCGACGAGGCGGGTGCCTGAACCACCCGTCAGTAACGCCTCCGCGACTCACCGGTCGGTGGCCAGAACGGCAGGTACCCTGGCGTGATGACTACCACCCGGATGCGCCTCGCCCTCGTCGCGATGCTGACCGCGGCGTTGAGTCTCGTCGGCATTGCGACCACGACCGGCGCCACCGCCGCGGACAGCGAGCCGAACGCCCCCGCTCCGAACGCACCCGCGGTCCAGCCTCCGGACGTCGTGCTGTTCCTGACCGACGACCAGCGCGCCGGCACCGAGCGCGCGATGCCGTTCACCTGGCGCTTCTTCCAGGAACCTGGTCGAGGCGTCTGGTACCCGAACACCCAGATCCCCACCAACCTGTGCTGCCCGTCGCGCGCAGCGATCCTGACCGGGCGATACCCCACCGAGACGAACATGTGGGACAACTCGGGGCGCTTCGGCGGATACGCCCCCCTCAAGGCCTGGGAGGACCGCACTCTCCCGGTCTGGCTGGACGAGATCGGTTACCGGACAGGACTGTTCGGTAAGTACATCAATGAGTTCGGGCAGGGGAAGTACGCGGACACCTACGGAACCACCCCTCCTGGATGGGACCAGTTCACGGTCTACGAGGGGCCGGCGGGAGCTGGCTACTACGCCAATGTCCGCGGGATCGGTTCTGGCACCTACACGACCGATTCGCTCGGGCAGGCGACCGCCGACTTCATCGCGCAGACCCCCGAGGACGAACCCCTGTTCGCCTACTACTCGCCGTTCGCACCTCACTCGAGTTACCAGGCGGGACCCTACAAAGGCTCCGCATCGGCGCAGGTCCAACGGCTTGCCCGACTGCACGGCAAGTACCGCAACCCGTCCTTCAACAAGGTCAACCCGGCACAACCGGAGTGGATGCGGAACCTGGCACCGATCAAACTCAGGCAGACGAACTCCATCGTGAGACGGCAGACGGACACCCTTCAGGGAGTGGACGTCAATGTGCGCCGCATCGTCGAGAGCGTGGCGCAGCATCGGGACCTCGACAATACCCTGTTCATCTTCATGGGCGACAACGGCTGGTCATGGGGAGACCACCGCCTCCGCGGCAAGCGCAACGCACACGTCTTGGTCAACGAG
>CAZCRC010000324.1:0-2712 GCA_964500995.1 uncultured Actinomycetes bacterium | reverse complement strand
GCGGGGAGGTGGTGGCGTCGTAGTCGCCCTGTGCGACGCGCTCGATCTCGGCCCGAATCGCGATCATGGCATCGCAGAAGCGGTCGAGTTCGGCCAGACTCTCGCTCTCCGTCGGTTCAACCATCAATGTCCCGGCGACGGGGAAGGACATCGTCGGGGCGTGGAAGCCGTAGTCGATCAGCCGTTTGGCCACGTCCTCGGCGGTGATTCCCGTCGCCTTGGTCAATGGGCGCAGATCCAAGATGCATTCGTGCGCGACCAGACCTTCCCGGCCGGTGTAGAGGACGGGGTAGTCCTTGGAGAGGCGGCGAGCGATGTAGTTCGCCGCCAAGATGGCGTTCTCGGTGGCACGGCGCAGCCCGGAGGCCCCCATGAGCCGGATGTACGCCCACGGGATGGGCAGCACGCCAGCGCTGCCCCACGGGGCTCCTGACACCGGTCCCACTCCCCCATCGGGATAGCCGCGACCCGTCGGTCCGGCTTCGGGTCGCAAGGGGTGTCCCGGAAGGAAGGGGGCCAGATGCGCCTTAACGGCCACCGGACCGACGCCCGGCCCACCGCCACCATGCGGGATCGTGAACGTCTTGTGCAGGTTGAGGTGGCTCACGTCGGCTCCGAACCGCCCCGGCCGTGAGATACCGACCAGGGCGTTCAGGTTGGCGCCGTCCACGTACACCTGGCCGCCCGCATCGTGCACGAGTTCACACATGGTGGTCACGTCGGCCTCGAACACGCCGTGAGTGGACGGGTAGGTGATCATCAGGGCGGCTAGGCGGTCGCCCTTCTCGGCCAGAAGGCGGCGCAGGTCATCGATGTCCACGTCGCCGTTCTCCCGGCACTTGACGACGGTGACCGTGAGGCCGGCCATGACCGCACTGGCGGCGTTGGTTCCGTGGGCACTGCTGGGGATCAGACACACCACCCGTTCGTCGTCGCCGCGGGAGCGATGATAGGCGCGGATGGCGAGGAGTCCGGCGAACTCCCCCTGTGACCCGGCATTGGGCTGAACGGAGACGGCGTCATACCCAGTGATCTCGGCCAGCCAGGCTTCCAGTTGGCCGATGAGGTCGCGGTAGCCGGTCAGTTCGTGCATGGGCGCGAACGGGTGCAGGTTCGCGAACCCGGGCCATGAGATCGGCTCCATGGCCGTGGCCGCATTGAGCTTCATCGTGCAGGAGCCGAGCGGAATCATGGAACGGTCCAGCGCGATGTCCTTGTCGGACAGTCGGCGCAGATACCGCAGGAGTTCGGTCTCGGAGCGGTAGTTGTGGAACACCGGATGCGTCAGGTACTCCGACGTGCGCCGCAACTCCTCCGGGATCGCCTCGGAGTCGGGAGATTCGGTGGGCTCGTTGAACTGCGACAGCGCGTGGCCGAACTCAGGTATTGCGGCGGCGAGGCCCTGCCACACCGCCAGGACCTGATCCATCGTGGTCAGTTCATCGCTGCTGACCGCCACCGTGTCGCGGTCGACGCCCCGGATGCCGATCCCGAGGCGTTCCGTCTCGCGCATCACCGCCTCTGCCTGCCCCGGGACGCGGAAGGCGACGGTGTCGAAGAACTGGTCGTGCAGGATCTCGATCCCACCGGCATGCAGACCCCGCGACAGCGCGTAGGCATGGGAATGGATCCGTTCCGCGATGGCGCGCAGGCCCTCGGGGCCGTGATAGACCGCGTAAGCGCCCGCAATGACAGCGAGCAGGACTTGCGACGTGCAGATGTTGCTGGTGGCCCGATCGCGCCGGATGTGCTGTTCCCGGGTCTGCAGGGCCAGTCGCAGGGCACGTCGACCCTCGCTGTCGACGCTGACGCCCACCAGTCGCCCGGGCAGGGCCCGTTCTAGGCCGTCGCAGACGCTCATGAAGCCGGCGTGGGGGCCACCCATGCCCATGGGGACTCCGAGCCGCTGGGCCGACCCCACGGCGATGTCCGCCCCGAACTCCCCCGGGGGTCGCAGCAGCGTCAGGGCCAGCAGGTCGGTGGTGACCGCGACGATCCAGTCCTTGGCGCGGGCCTCGGACACGATGTCGGTGGGATCGGCGATCGAACCCAGACTGCTGGGGTAGGACAGCAACAGCCCGAATGCCTCGTCGGGCAGACCGTCGCTCCGCACGTCGCGGATGTCCAACTTGATGCCGACCGGCTCGGCGCGGGTGGCCAGTACGGCGAGAGTCTGCGGGTGCGTGTCAGCGTCGACAACGAACACGTTGGAGGCCGATCGGCTGGACCGCCGCGCCAGCGACATCGCCTCGGCTGCGGCAGTGGGTTCGTCCAGCAGCGAGGCATTGGCGACGGGCAGTCCCGTCAGGTCGGCCACGAGGGTCTGGAAGTTGAGCAGCGCCTCGAGTCGGCCTTGGGAGATCTCCGGTTGGTAGGGGGTGTACGCGGTGTACCAGGCGGGGTTCTCCAGGACCCGACGCCGGATCACTGACGGGGTCTCGGTGCCGTAGTAGCCCATGCCGATGAGGGGAACGGTGACCTGATTGCGGCTCGCGATGCCGCGCAGTTCGGTGAGGACCTCGGATTCGGTGCTGGGGTCGGGCAGACGCAACTGCTCGTCACGGATGGCCTCGGGGACGACGGCGGCCATGAGGCCGGCCATGTCGTCGAAGCCGAGTTCGGCGAGCATGGCCTGGGAGTCCGCCGGAGTGGGTCCGATGTGTCGGCTGACGAAGCCGTTCCAGGGCTGCTCCATGGATCCCGCCGGATCAG
>CAZCRC010000323.1:0-2712 GCA_964500995.1 uncultured Actinomycetes bacterium | reverse complement strand
CTGCAGGCCCGCGCCCGCGCGGAACTCGAAGGCCGTGACCCGATCGCTGCTGTGATGGAGGCAAGCAACAATGGCTGACCCCCGTGGATTCATGAAAGCTGGTCGGGAACTGCCGTCGCGGCGCCCGGTCGATGTCCGCATCCGGGACTGGAAAGAGGTCTACGAGGAGTTCGAGGACGGCCGCCTCCAGACCCAGGCAGGCCGCTGTATGGACTGTGGGATCCCCTTCTGTCACAACGGCTGCCCGCTGGGCAACCTGATCCCGGAGTGGAACGACCTGGTGTGGCGGGGGGACTGGCGCTCGGCCATCGAGCGGTTGCACGCGACCAACAACTTCCCCGAGTTCACCGGTCGGCTGTGTCCCGCGCCGTGCGAGACCGCGTGTGTGCTGGGGATCAACCAGCCGGCCGTCACGATCAAGCAGGTCGAGGTCTCGATCATCGACAAGGCCTGGGACTCCGGCTGGGTGCAACCGCAACCGCCCGCGCGGCAGTCGGGCAAGACGGTCGCCGTCATCGGGTCCGGACCGGCGGGTCTGGCTGCTGCCCAGCAGTTGGCCCGCGCCGGTCATACCGTGGCGGTGTTGGAGCGCGCCGACCGGATCGGCGGACTCCTGCGCTACGGCATCCCCGAGTTCAAGATGGAGAAGCGACATCTGGATCGCCGGTTGCAGCAGATGGAGGCCGAGGGGGTTCGGTTCCGCCCGAACACCTACGTCGGTCGCGACGTCACCGGCGAGGAGGTCCGCGAGCGCTACGACGCCGTGGTCCTGGCCGTGGGTGCGACCCAGTGGCGGGACCTGCCGGTGCCGGGGCGCGAGCTCGCCGGAGTGCATCAGGCAATGGAGTTCCTGCCGCTGGCCAACCGGGTCTGCGAGGGCGACACCGACCGAGCCGAGATCGACGTGAACGGCAAGCACGTCGTCATCATCGGCGGCGGTGACACCGGAGCGGACTGCCTGGGGACGTCACATCGGCAGGGTGCGGCATCGGTCACGCAGCTCGAGATTCTGCCGCTGCCGCCGGAGGAACGGCCGGCTGGGCAGCCGTGGCCCACGTATCCCATGACGTATCGGGTCTCGAGCGCCCACGAAGAGGGCGGTGAGCGGATGTATTCGGTGTCCACACAACGCTTCGTCGATGACGGCTCTGGCCGCGTTGCCGCGCTGGAACTGACTGAGGTCGAGTGGATCGATGGCCGGTTCGAGCCGGTGGCCGGCAGCGAGCGGCAGATCCCTGCTGACTTCGTGTTCCTGGCCATGGGATTCACCGGTATCGAACCGGATCCCTGGGTCGAGCAGTTCGGGGTGGAGTTGGACGCTCGCGGGAACGTGGTGCGTGCCGACGACTACAGCACCGCAGCCGACGGGGTTTTCGTTGCCGGCGATGCGGGTCGGGGGCAGTCCCTGATCGTGTGGGCGATCGCCGAGGGACGCGCCGCGGCTGCGTCAGTCGACGCCTACCTGGGAAGCGGCAGCAGCAACCTGCCCGTCCCGATCCCGGCATCAGCGCGACAGTTGACCACCTGACGCCGCGGTGCGGTTGAGTCGCCTCCTTGGGCGAAGCGACCGTGCCTCGGCGCGTGCGCTGCCATACTGCGCCTGTGTCAGACTCATCGCTCTCGGTCACCGATGTCGGTGACGCGCCTGACGTGCCGCCGTCAGCGGCGCCGCCGTTCCGCGTGCCCCACACGCTCAAGGTCCTCAGCGGGTGGGCCTGGCGGGTCCTGATCGTCGGCCTGTTCGCCTACATCTTCGTGTGGGCGGTGTTCCAGGTCGCCCCCGTCGCGTTGGCCGTGTTCCTCGCGCTGTTCGTGACCGCGCTCGCGGGTCCGGTCGCCCGTCTGATCGGACGCGTCCTGCCCAAGGTGTTGTCCGTCGTTCTGGCCCTCCTGATCATCACTGTCGCTGGCGCCACCATCCTGTTCCTG
Organism: uncultured Actinomycetes bacterium; assembly: GCA_964500995.1. Lineage (GTDB taxonomy): Bacteria > Actinomycetota > Actinomycetes > S36-B12 > CAIWTL01. The sequence goes on along the minus strand of CAZCRC010000323.1, from coordinate 783 downwards.
GTCCTCAAATCGATCATCGAGCAGGGGCCGGCACTGGCCGCTGCCGTCAACGACGGGATCCAGGAGATCGAGGACTGGTTGCAGACCGGGCCGTTGAAACTTACCGGCGATCAGCTGAACTCGGTGCAGTCCCAAGCCCAGGAATGGCTGGAGAACGCCGGTAAGACCATCGCAGGTGATGTGGTGTCCGAGTTGGGTGCCGTCGGCACAATCATCACCGCCGGCTCGGTCTTCCTGTTCGGCACCATCTTCTTCATGACCAGTGGCCCGGCCATCTGGGACTGGTTCCTGGGGTGGATGCCGCACCGGATCCGGGCCACGGTCGACACCTGCGGGGAGCTGGCGTGGGGCACCATGGCGGGCTATGGCCGGGGGATGATCGTGGTGGCATTGTGTGACGCCTTCCTGGTGTTCATCGGTCTGACGATCCTGCAGGTGCCGCTCGCCCCGGCGCTGGCCACAGTCGTGTTCATGGGTGCGTTCATCCCGGTGATCGGTGCTCCCATCGCCACGTTCCTGGCCGCCTTGGTGGCGCTGGCCACGAAGGGGCCGGTGACGGCGCTACTGGTGGTCGGCCTGACGATCATCGTGGGTTCGTTTGACGGCGATGTCATGCAGCCCCTCGTGATGGGCAAGGCGGTCTCGCTCCACCCGCTAGCGATTGTCACGATCATCGCAACGGGGGCGTTGACGTTCGGCGTGATCGGTGCACTCATCGCGATCCCCATCGCGTCCTCGATCTACGTCGTCGTCAAGTTCCTGACCGGTCGCGATCCAGAGCAT
>CAZCRC010000322.1:0-2753 GCA_964500995.1 uncultured Actinomycetes bacterium | reverse complement strand
CAGGTCGGCCAGATCCAGTTCTGGATCTTGGGGTTGTCGCTGATGCTCTTGATGATCTTCCGACCGCAAGGAATCCTGGGCGACAAACGGGAGCTGGCGTTCGATGTCAAATAGCAGCGAGAAACAGCAGGCCGCCCGGTCGGCGCTGGCCGACGTCCCGAACCAGGCGGGGGCACCCAAGCCCGATCCCATCCTGGTGGCCGATGGCGTGCAACGGCAGTTCGGCGGACTGAGGGCTGTCGACGTCGATCACTTCGAGCTGCAGCGGGGCTCGATCACTGCCCTCATCGGACCCAACGGTGCCGGTAAGACGACATTCTTCAACCTGCTCACCGGGTTCGACCGGCCGAATCAGGGTGAGTGGACCTTCGATGGGCGTTCGCTGGCCGGGATGGCGCCGTACAAGGTCGCCCGCACGGGCATGGTGCGCACCTTCCAGTTGACCAAAGCGCTGTCCAAGATGACCGTCATCGAGAACATGTTGCTGGGTGCTCCGCAGCAGAAGGGCGAGAACTTCTTCAAGGGGCTGATTCCCGGGGTATGGCGCTCCCAAGAAGACGCGAACACCACCCGCGCTGAGGAACTTCTCGCGCACTTCAAACTCGATGCCAAGCGCGAGGACTTCGCCGGAAGTCTGTCCGGCGGGCAACGCAAGTTGCTCGAGATGGCCCGAGCGCTGATGGTCAAGCCGAACCTGGTCATGCTCGACGAGCCCATGGCCGGCGTGAACCCCGCCCTCAAGCAGTCCCTGCTCGACCACATCCGCGAACTGCGCGAGGCGGGCATGACCGTGTTGTTCGTCGAACACGACATGGACATGGTGCGAGATGTGTCCGACTGGGTGGTGGTCATGGCCCAGGGACGGATCATCGCCGAGGGGCCGCCGCGCGAGATCATGCAGCAGCAAGCCGTCATCGATGCCTACCTGGGTGAGCATCATGAGATGTCCCTGGACACCGGGAGTGACGCATGACCGCCACGAACGACCCCTTTGATCCGATCGACCCCATCAACCCGTTGGAACCGGGCTCCGACAAGTTCATGGGCCAACTGCACGTCGACGCGGAACAGGCGAGCCACTCCCGGGAACTCACGACCCGCGACCATCACCTGGCCACATCGACGAACGCACTGCTGCGGGCCGACGAGTTGATCGCCGGCTACGTCCCGGGGGTTCCGATCCTGAACGGCTGCGACTTCTATGTCGACGACGGCGAGCTCGTCGGCATCATCGGCCCCAACGGTGCGGGCAAGTCCACGCTGCTCAAAGCGTTGTTCGGGCTGGTCCGGATCCGTTCGGGATCGGTGGTGCTGAAGGGCGAGGACATCACGAACCTGCGCGCCGACCGCCTCGTGCAGCAGGGGCTGGGTTTCGTTCCGCAGACGAACAACGTCTTCCCGTCGCTGACGATCGAAGAGAACTTGCAGATGGGTGCCTACCTGGCTCCCAAACTGTTCAAGGATCGGTTCGAGTACGTGACCGGGATCTTTCCCCGCCTCGCAGAACGTCGCAAGCAGCGAGCTTCGGCGTTGTCCGGTGGCGAGCGTCAGATGCTGGCGATGGGCCGCGCGCTCATGATGGAACCCTCGGTGCTACTGCTGGACGAGCCCAGCGCGGGCCTCTCCCCTGCGTTGCAGGACGAGGTCTTCGTTCGAGTGCGTGATATCAACAAGGCGGGCGTGACGGTGATCATGGTCGAACAGAACGCCCGGCGTTGCCTGCAGATCGTCGACCGCGGCTATGTCCTGGACCAAGGCCGCAACGCCTACACGGGCACTGGCCGCGACCTCGCACATGACCCCAAGGTCATCGGTCTGTACCTGGGCACTCTCGGGGCCGAGCGCGACGAGGCGACGAGACCTCCGGCGGCGAGCTGACCGACCTCATCGGCCCCACAGTCGTTCCGCTTCAGCCCCGATCTTCTGCGGCCCGCCCAACTTCGCGGCGGCGGTGTCCACAGGCGCGGTGGGCGGCACGAACGGACAGGTCCGGTCCCGCTTCGGCTCCTTGAGCGACACCACGAAGTTGTCGATCGGTCGGTTCACACACCGTGACTTCACCGCACCCCAGATCACATGCTGACCACTGCGGTACTTGATCATGGGTCGGTCGAAGGCCCGCTGCATCCGCTTAGCCCAGGCCATCGGGGTGGCCCCGTCATGGGTGGCGTTAGCCAGCAGTGCCGGCACGTCGGCCACCCGTGCGCGCTGCTGCGGGGTGGTGATCAGGGGGATGGGATCCGGGTCCAGCGAGTTCAGCCCGGCGCACCCGATCGCGTACTGGAGCGTCAAGGTGCCCCCGAACACCGGGTAGTCCTCGGCGTTGTCCCGCGCCACCCGAGCCTGCTGCCCGGCACTGAGCCGATCCGCGTAGTCCAGGCAGTTCACGACCGAGAATCCGGCGCCTTCGTTGGAGTTCGGCGCAGCCTTCCAGTCCGTCAGCAGTTCCCGGGCCCGGACCGATTGCACACCCTCGCCACGTGCGGCTGTGACCACGTCGGCCACCCCCGGCAGCGTCGACCAGGCATCCTGGAAGGCCACGAAGCTACTTGCGAGGTTCACCCAGTCCCATCTGGTGAACTGTGCGCCGCCGCCGAGCGCGACCGGAGCCTCGTCCAGGTTCGCCAGAGTCGTGACGATCGCCCGGTAACCGGGCCGGTAGTGGCGCTTCATGAACTGGAGAGCCAGGTCTTGCGCCGTCCCCCCGACCCGCGGCAGCCCGGCGTAGCCTTCGCTCGGATCGATGCTGCCGT
>CAZCRC010000321.1:0-2754 GCA_964500995.1 uncultured Actinomycetes bacterium | reverse complement strand
AGTACGCGGCGAACATCAGGAACACGACCGTGCCGAACACGGTGTAGTGGAAGTGAGCGACGACGAAGTACGAGTCGGACACGTGGAAGTCCAGGGGCGGCGAGGCCAGGATGATGCCGGTCAGACCACCGAACAGGAACGTCGCCATGAACCCGAGCACGAACAGCATGGGGGTTTCGAACGAGATCGACCCCCGCCACATCGTGCCGATCCAGTTGAAGAACTTCACGCCGGTCGGAACCGCGATGAGCATCGTCATCAGTGCGAAGTAGGGCAGGTACACCGAGCCGGTCACGTACAGGTGGTGCGCCCACACACCCATCGAGAGTCCTGCGATCGCGATCGTGGCGAACACCAGGCCTTTGTAGCCGAAGATCGGCTTGCGGCTGAACACCGGGATGATCTCGCTGGCCACACCGAAGAACGGCAGCGCCAGGATGTACACCTCGGGGTGACCGAAGAACCAGAACAGGTGCTGCCACAAGATGGCGCCACCGTTCTCGGGCGCGAACACCACGGTTCCGAACTTGCGGTCGATCTCGAGCACCACCAGTGCCGCAGCCAGGATCGGGAAGCACATCAGCACCAGAACGCTGGTGATGAACGTCGTCCACGAGAAGATCGGCATGCGGAACATCGTCATGCCGGGTGCACGCATGCAGAAGATCGTCGTGATGAAGTTGACCGCACCCAGGATGGTTCCCAGACCACCCATCGTCAGGCCCATGAGCGACATGTCTGCACCGACGGTGGGCGAGTACACCGAGTCCGACAGCGGCGTGTAGGCGGTCCACCCACCGGCGAACGCACCCTCGGGTGTGATGAGGCTCAGTGACGCGGTCAGGCCGCCGAAGAAGAACAGCCAGAAGCCGAACATGTTGAGTCGCGGGAACGCCACGTCGGGCGCGCCGATCTGCAGCGGCATGATCGCGTTCCCCAGCCCGACGAACAACGGCGTCGCGAACAGGAACAGCATGATCGTGCCGTGCATCGTGAACAGCTGGTTGTACTGCTCCAGGCTCACGAACTGCATGCCGGGCGAGACCAACTCGGCGCGGATGATGAGCGCCATGATGCCCGCGATGATGAAGTACGCGAACGACTGCATCAGGTACATGTACCCGATGATTTTGTGGTCGGTGCTGGACAGCCACCGCACCACCGTGCGGCCCATGCGGGGGTCGCTCTTCGGCTCCCAGGGCTCGCTGATGTCGCGCGGCGGGATCAGTTCCGATCCGGCGTCCTTGGGGGGTTCGGCCAGAATGGTCATGTCGTCTTATACCCCTCTGGGCCTGGGATGCCCGATTGGTTGACCCGTCCTGTTTCCAACTGCCCCGTGAATCCGCTCTTGCGCAGTTCCTCCATGTGAGCGTCGAACTCCGCGCGGGACACAACCTTCACGTTGAACAACATGCGCGAGTGATCGACACCGCACAACTCGGCGCACTTGCCTGCGAACTCGCCGGTCTCGGTGGGAGTGATCTCGAACTGGTTGAGTTTGCCGGGGATGACGTCCATCTTGAACAGCCACTGCGGCACCCAGAAGGAGTGGATGACGTCCGGCGAGGTGAGTTCGAAGCGGACCTTCTCGTCGACGGGCACCCACAGCGTCGGGAACTCGTCGGGGGTACCGACGTCGTAGACGTCGGCGTCGACGTAGTTGAAGGCCCAACTCCACCGGAATCCGACCACGTTGACGGTATGGGTGTTGTCGTCCTCGACGGACAGGATCGTCGCTTGGTCGCGTGCGGTGAACCAGAACAGTCCGAAGATCATGATCAGCGGCGCGACCGTGTAGAGCACCTCCAAGGGGAGGTTGTAGGCGGTCTGCTCCGGCATATCGGGGCGGCGCCGGCGGGAGTAGGCGACGATCGCAAAGATCATCAGTCCCCACACGAGCACGCCGACCGGCCAGGCAGCGACCCACGCGCCATCCCACAAGGACTTGACGATCTCGGCTTCCTGGCTGGCAGGTTCCGGCAGATCGAAGAAGAACACCTCATTGGCTGTGCAGCCGGTAGTGGTGAGCAACACCGCTCCGGCTACGCCGAGCACTCCAAGACGACGCTTGCGCCGGGATGCTCCCGCGAGAACTGACACCGCATCAGCCCCTCTGTTTAGGGCCCTTCCAGGGCAGCCGCGACGATCGCGGCACCAAACCACTTCCGTGGGCGAGACTAGCGTAGGAACACACCGGATAAGGGGGAGGGTCGCGAGGTACTTTCGTCGGTATGGCCACGGCCCCTACGGACGGTAACCAAACGGCCGGTTTCCTCGACACAGCGACAGGATTGCCCCTGTCCGCGCGGACCCGGGCGGCATTGGATGCTGCCTGGGACCAGGCGGCCAGTGAACCTGGGCGGCGCTATCCGTCGGCGCGTCGTTCCCGCCTGGTGCTCGATCAGTCCCGTGCCTCGACTGCGCTCGCGTTCGGGGTTCCGCCCGATGGGGTGTACTTCGCCCCGGACCGGCTCACCGCGATCAACTGGGCCCTCACGTCCGCCCACAGCACCCACCCCCGGCTCGTGGTGTCCGCGGTCGAGGACCTGATGGTGCTGCGCACGGCCGACCACTTGGCCGCGACCGCGCTGACTCCCCCACCGCAAACGGTGGCGGTGGACCGGGCCGGCCGCGTCGACCTCGATCAACTCACCGCGCTGCTGAGCCTCGGCGAGCCTCCCGGCCAGGTCGTGATCCAGGACGGCAACATCGAGATCGGCACCCGGCAGGACCTCGCCAGCATCCGCGCAGCCG
>CAZCRC010000320.1:0-2782 GCA_964500995.1 uncultured Actinomycetes bacterium | reverse complement strand
CTTCGGGGTGGGCTTGGGCGTGGGTTTCGGCTTGGGCTTCGGCGTGACGTTGTCAGCGGGTGCCGGGCCTGACTGGGCAGGTGCCACCGGCGGCGGCTGCTGCGCGGGCGCCGCCGGTGCGGCTTGCTGCGGGTCGTCCTGCTTTGTGACAGCGGCTTCCGCCTCATCGGCCGCACCGGCCTGCTTCTGACTCGCCGCTGGGCTGGGCGTGGCGGTGGGGGACGGAGTCGAAGTCACGACAGCACCTGCCTGCGGAACGGCACCGGCCGCGAGTTCCTCCGCCACCGTGGCTCCCCCGCCCCGAGCCAACACCACTCCCGTGACGCCGGCAAGGAGCAGCACCGCTGCAGCGACCCACCACCACCAACCACCGCGGCGGCGCGACTCAGCCGCGGGGAATCCGTCCGGACCGTAGGGTGGGCGGGCAGCGGAGACCGCGGCCGCCCGGCGGGCCAGATCGGATCCGGGATCGGAAGCCAGCATCCCCGCTGCTCCGACCGGCGCAGCTGCCCCGGCTGCCCCTGCTGTCCCCGGGATCGCACTCGACCCGAGGACGGCCTCGCGCAGACTCTGGGGTGCCGCCACCAGCGGCAGGACGCCCAGCGAAGGGATCGCAGCGACCATCGCGGGGCGGCGGCGACCGCACTCGTCGCAGTTGTCGATATGTCGGGTCACCCGCTTGCGCAGCAGTTTCGCGTCGACACCGTCAGCGCCGGCCACGATCTCGGCGAGTTCCGGGCAGTCCCGGCCCTTCGTACGCACGAACAGCGCGCAGACGACCGCCACTTCCAACTGCTTGCGGGCGCGCGAGATCCGTGCCCCCACATGGGTCGGGCTCAGCGACATCACCGCGCCCACGGCCGTTGCGTCCAGATCGTGGCGCAGAGCCAACTCGAGGACTTCACGGTCCGGGTCATTCAGGCTGGCGAGCGACTCGGCGACCAGGGCGCGAGCCTCGGCACGCTCCAGACCCACGCCGACATCGCTGTCCCCGGCGATCATGTCGTGCTCCTCGCCGAATGCAACCGTGCGGGCTGCGGATCGATGGCGACGCAGGCACTCGCTGCGTGTGATGGCGTACAGCCACGGACGCAGCCGGTCCGGGTCGCGTAACTGGCCGATGCGCTCGTAGGCCAGCAGGAACGTGTCGGACACCGCATCGGCTGCGGCCTCCCGATCGCCGCCGGACTGACCCACGGCGTAGGTGAACAGCCGGTCGGCATAGGCGTCGTAGACGGCCCCGAGAGCCTGCGGATCGCGGCGCAGCAGGCCCGCAACCAGCTCGCGGTCCAGCATCCGGCGATCCTCCTCGAACCGATGTCCCGAGTCAGCGTACGCGTGACCATTCATCCCTCACCGCACCTTCCGCTGTCAGCCGTTCCATAGATAGGAGGCACGAGGGAGTCCCCGTTCAACACTTCTTGCGGCACAGGTTTCGCGCCACCGCGTGCCGTCGGGGCCAGAACAGTAGGGTCACGTCCATGGCCCTTTCCCGGACCGCCGCAGGTATCGGCACCGCAGTCGCGGCGCTCGTCGCCGGTGGCCTGCTGTACGTCTCCGCGCCACCGACGTCCCTGGTCGATGCCCCGGCCTACCCTCAGGACGCCAGTCAGGCGGGCGACCTGGACACCACAGTCACCCCGAAACTGGCGAAGTTCTACGACACGCCGCTGGGCGACGTCACAACCCCCGGGACCCTGGTGAGCGCCGAAGAGGTCGACGGCGCACCCGCGGGGACCAAGGTGTACCGGATCCTGTATTCGTCGACCGACCTGCAGGACAACCCGATTCCGGTCACCGCACTGTTGGCGGTCCCCGACGCCCCACCCCCGTCCGGTGGCTTCCCGCTCGTCGGGTTCGCCCACGGAACCACTGGCGTGGGACGGATGTGCGGCATCAGCCACACCCCGTTCGAGCCGAAGACCCCCGGCTACAGCGCGTGGGTGCCCCACATCGAGCCCTTGGTCCAACAGGGCTGGGCCGTGGTCGCCAGCGACTACAGCGGAATGGGTGCTCCCGGGCCGTCGTCCTACCTGGTGGGACCCCTCGAAGGCCGCGGCATCCTCGACTCCATGCGCGCGGTGGTGCCGCCGTCGGACCAGACCGGGTCGATCCCCATCGACGCCGGCCAACTTGGCATCTACGGCAAGTCCCAGGGCGGCGAAGCGGCCATGTCCGCCCTGCAGTTGGCCCCCGACTACGCCCCGGAACTCGATCTGGCAGGCGGAGCCATCCTGGCCCCCGGCTTCACTCCCGCGCTGCAAGGGGTCCTGAACACCGTGGCCGGCAATCCGACAAGCACGGCACAGAACATGTTCGTGCTGCTCATCGCCCAGTCGTACGCGCAGAACTACCCGGACCTGGTGGATCTCGACGACATCCTCAGCCCCGAGGGTCGCAAGCGCGCGGCCCTGCTCGACACCAGTTGCGGATCGGAACTCGCGGACGCCGTGTCCGATGTCCCCCTCAGCCAACTGATCAACACACCGGTGGCTCCCGGTCTGGTGACCGCCTTGGCCGAGGGCATGCCGGGCAACGCCCCCATCCCCACGCCGATGATCGTGGTCCAGGGGCTCAAGGACAAGACGATCCTGCCCCAGTTCACGCACGCCCAGGTGATGACCCAGTGCGCGTGGGGCAGCACCGTCTACTACGTGCGCTACCCCGAGGATGACCACCCCTCGATCAACTACCAGGCCCGGTTGAACCAACCCTCAGTGATCGACTGGATGAACGCCCGCTGGGCCGGTGAGCCGGCCCCGGACAACTGCGCGAACCAGTT
>CAZCRC010000319.1:0-2804 GCA_964500995.1 uncultured Actinomycetes bacterium | reverse complement strand
CGAATGCTTTTCCCCCCACGGTTGGGGGGCAGGGGGGCCGCCTGAGCAGTTACCACTACGATCGAAAAAAGGAGACGTCCGTGCCGCACCTGCTGCTGAGCATCATCCTGTCTGTTCTCTTGCTAACGGCCTGCGCCGATCGCCAGGCAACGCCAACCGCGATCGAGGCGCCCGCCGAGCCGCCGTCAGTCGAAACCTCGGTGGCGCCGAGCACACCGCTGCCCACCGCGCCCGCTTCGGCGCCGGCCGGCAAACAGGCCGCCGGTGAGCATCCCCGCCTGTGGCTGACCGCGGCCGATCTGCCGCGGCTGCGCGGCTGGGCCAGCGACAATAACCCGCTCTATCGTGATGGATTGGCCGTTGTGCTGGCAAGCGCCACGGAGGCCATGGACCGCGGGGATGCGCCCGACCAGGACTGCGGCAGCCGTGAGTACGAGGAATATGCCACGGAGATGTACGCCGAACTGTTCGCGTTCGCGTCACTGGTGCATCCTGACCCCGCGGCGCGGGCGGACTATGCCGCGCGGGCGCGCACCCTGCTGATGACGGCCATTACCGAAGCGGCCAAAGGCCCGGCCACGCAGGAGAACTACAACTGCAACGGCAGCATGGGTTACCCGCCCTTTCGTCATCCGGAGTTCTTCACCACCGATTCCAATCGCGCCCGCTGGCACGGCGAGGCCTTCCCGTTGGTGGTAGACTGGATCTATCCCAGTCTGAGCGCCGCGGACAAGGCCAAGATTCGCACAGTTTTCCTGCGCTGGTCTGAGGAGATCAAGCAGAGCGGCTACCATCATCCGGAGCCGGTCGGCGTGGTCAACGACCCGATCCTCCTGGCGGACCGGCTGCAGGTGCGCTGGGCCGGCAATAACTACTTCACTGCGCACATGCGCAACTTGGGGCTGATGGCGCTGGCGCTGAACCCCGCCGATGATCCGGGCCAGGCGCTGCACGCCTATCTCGACCAGGCCACGGGCGCCTGGCTCTACATCTTTCATCACCTCAGCGCAACTGACAGCCAGGGCGGTTTGCTGCCCGAAGGGATGGAGTACAGCCCGCAGACCGCCAGCTACGCCATTCAGTTCCTGTGGGCGCTGCACACGGCCGGCGAAGATGACCCCAGCCGCCGCGGGCCGCAGGTAGTTATGAGCGCCAACCCGTTTTGGGACGACCTGGTGATTTCTTACCTGCACAGCCTCAGCCCGACGACGACCATCCTGGACAGCGCGCCGGAGCTGGGGCCGGTCTATCAACCGGCCTGGTACGGCGACGCTCAGCACTACCGCCTGCCTGATTACATTGACGCCTTTGGCGCGCTGGGCGTGTACGACGGGGTCGTACACAATCCTTCGCGCCTGACAACCTTGCGCTGGATCGAAACCCACACACCCGCGGGCGGCGCCGACCGCCTGCTCGAACGCACCGCCAACCCCGATGACTTCCGCCAGGCCATTCTCTACTTCCTGCTCTTCGATCCGGCCGCGCCGACCGCGCCCGATCCCCGTCCCGCCCTGCCGACCACGTTCATGGCGCCCGGCATGAATAAGCTGTTCAGCCGCACCGGCTGGGGCGAGGACGCAGCCTGGTTCATCTACAGCCTGAGTTGGAATCAGATTGACCATCAGCAGGCGGACGGCAATCATTTCGAGTTCTATCGCGATGGAGAATGGCTGACGAAAGCGCGGCTGGGCTATGCGGACATCGCCGAGGGCATCGCCAGCAGCGAATTTCGCAACGCGGTGGCGTTGGCGAACAACCGACCGCCCGATCGCGACGATGACGATTGGCGCATTGACCTGTGGCGCCGCGGCTCACAGTGGAACTACGTCGCCAGCGGCGATCCCGTCCTGCTGGCGCACAGCACGGCCGCCGGCTACATCTACGCGCTGGGCGACGCCGCCAACTTGTACAACTCGGAAAATGAAAGCGCCGTTGACATCACCCATGCCAGCCGCTCCATCGTGTGGCTCAAACCCGATCATATCGTGGTTTACGACCGCGCCCAATCGCAGACGGCTGGGCGGTTCAAGCGCTGGTGGCTGCAGCTCCCGCAGCCGGCCGCGGTCAACGGCCCGCGCGCCGTCATGCAGACGATCAGCGGCCAGCAGCTCTTCATCACCTCGCTGCTGCCCGCCAACGCGGTCCTGAGCGCGGTGAACACGGTGGAGCAGCACATTCTGGACACGGCCGCCGGCGATGACCCGATGCAGGCGCGGCTCAAGGTGGAGGCGCCGGGCAACCCGACATCGGTGCGCTTCTTGCAGGTGCTGCAAGGCGCGGACGCGGGCGTCGGCGCGGACACGGCCACGCTGATCGGCAGCGATGATGGGGCGTTCGCCGGCGCGGCCGTAGACGGGACTGCGGTGCTGTTCCCGGTCAACCTCGGCACAGCGGCCAGCGTTGTAATCTTCACCGCGCCGGCCAATGTCACGCGCTTCCTCATCACCGGGCTGACGCCCAACGCGGGCTACGCAGTGCAAACCGCGCCGGTCACGGGCGGCACGCGGGTGACAATCCAAGCCGGCGGCGCGCAGCAGGCGGACACGGGCGGCGTCCTGGCGATTGGGTTCAGCGCCAGCCAGGCGGGCGCAGTGGCCTATCTGCCGATGGTGCGTTGAGGTTCGAATATCCGTAACTGCTCAGCCAGGCAGGCCGATTTGGACAGGATGAACAGGATGTACAGGATTCTTGCTCTGTGGTGTGCAAAACTATCGGCACGAGAATTCGAATATCCGTAACTGCTCAGCCAGGCAGGCCGATTTGGACAGGATGAACAGGATGTACAGGATTCTTGCTCTGTGGTG
>CAZCRC010000318.1:0-2810 GCA_964500995.1 uncultured Actinomycetes bacterium | reverse complement strand
GTGCAAAAATATTATCATGCCTTACGATCTCAAAGACTTCCCTTCGAGTGAGGAACTGGAGCGCGTGGCGATTGAAGACCGGTACTTTAAGCTGCTCAATTCCGATGCGTTTGATTACGAAGGAAAAACGGACAAGGGTGCATTTCGTCTGAAGGAGTATTTCAGCAATGACAAAAAGAAAGCGGAGATACTCGCAAAGGCTCTCAATGTCGCACCACTCATCGTCGACGTGGGGACAGACTTTCTCTTTGGAGAACCGTTTCAGATAGCAATCGAAGCGGAGGGAAAAGAAAAGACCAAAACGAAGATCGATAGGATCGTTGATGACAACCGGCTTCAGGAGCGCATGGAGGAATCGTCGCAGCTGCTGCAGGCAATCGGTCATACGCACTTCAAGCTATTTGGCAAAGGCAACGAGGCAGTTGTAGAGGAAATCCCATACTCCTACTGGTTTCCGAATTGGTCGGGAGTGCCGAACGGCGCTGATCCCAGCAACGTTCGTATCGTCAGCTACCTCACGCACCAGCAGGCGGATGGTGTGAGCAAGAAGTATGTGTACGTGGAGGATTATTTCATGGAAGAAAAAACCGCCATCATCGAGTATGCGCTGTTCGAGGATAAGGGCGGGAAGATCGGAGATCCTGCATCTTTGGAAACGCTGGATCTCGTTCCCAAGGGCGACAACGTGCAGAAAGTGGTGGAGAAAAGCGACAATGGAACGGAGACAGAGACGCTGCGCTATAGACAGGATACGAAGATCGATGAACTCCCACTGGTGTCGGTGAATCTGCGAAAGACCGTAATGCAGCGATATGGGCAATCCATCTTCAAGCGCATCATGCCGCTTCTCGAAGAACTGAACGACCGATTGACGCAGATCTCCATACAATTCCTCAAACACCTGAACGCCAAAATTCAGGTGCCAGATGGCTCGGTGGTACGCGATCCAAAGACAGGAAAGGTGCAGAGTTCTGACGTAGAGGTGCTGATAGCGAAGGCGGGAGAACCCGACGCGCGGTACATCACGAACGAGAACCCGCTTATCGAGCAGGCATTCAAGCACATGGAAATGACACTGAGGGAAATAGCAAAACTCACCCAAACACCAGATAGCTTCGTGCTCGAGGACGAGAAGGGCGGTCAGGCAGAGCGCGCAGAGACACTGCGCACGCGCATGATGAACTTCCTGAAGCGTGTACGACGCTACGAGAGAAAATACGATGAGGCGATCAAAGACATCATGCGCATCGGTCTCAAAATTGAGGGCGAGAAAGAGGCAGACAAATTAGTGATGAGTGTGACGTTCGATCAGGGCATTCCCAAAGATTGGGAATCGGATGAAAGAGTGTGGGGTGATGCTCTCGGTCGCGGCTTGGCTTCGCGCGAGACGGCTGTTGGCCGCTTCCAAGGCATAGAGGGCGACGAACTCGAAGAGGAATTGAGCCGTATCCAAGACGAGGAGGAAGAAGCGATGAAAACCCGTGTGCAAGAAACTCTCGCCGCAATGGGCGGTAAGCCATAACCCCCAAAGCAATGCACAAACCTTTCTCCAGCATTTTCCCCAATCCACACAGAGCAAGTGAAGCTTTTGAAGAAGAGAAAGTGAAACGCGCGATTGATGCGCTTCTCGATTATCGCAGGCGAGAAATCCTGCTGGCATTGGGAATCGTGTGGGGAGTGGTGTTGCTCATGGTGTTCACGCTGCTTGTAACCATACGCATCGCTTTCTTCATTTTCTGATGTCGATATTTCAACAAATCAATGACAAGGGCGCGAGCAACGCCGAGATTCTCCAGATCTTCCGCGATGCGCAAAAGGAATTGATCGAGATCGTTGCTGATCAAAAAAGCGGAAGTTTTTCTCAGTTTCAGAGGCAGCAGATCAAAGCCATCGGATTTGTGATATCGAAGCTGGAGGTGAAAGCGTTTACGTGGACGGAGCGGACGCTCCCTCGCATTATGACCGCAGGAGCCAAGGAAACATTTGATCAGATAAAACAATTCGAGGAAGACGAGGATTTCTCGGTGCGCTTTGTCGGTGTGCCAGAGGAAGCGGTGAAGAGTCTTATTCAGGAGGCGTTTCTCGACTTTGGCACAACCATGAGTGGTTTGCAGCGCGATGCAACTCGCGCAGTCATCGAGAAGCGCAGGATCCAAGAGCGCGTCATCAAGGGATTCATTCAGGGTGCTTCCTCCTCAAGAACGCAGACTGAAATCGTCAGGGATCTCAAAGAGCAGGGATTTACCGTACTCAAAGCCAAGAATGGATTTGGTCAGAAGTTCAGTTTCGAGGCATATGCAAACCTGCTCGTGCGTTCACAGAACGTAACCGCATATAATCTTGGAGCAAAAAATCAACTGCTTGCGAGCGGTCGGCGCTTTGCGATATTCCCCACACTCCGACCCGACATCGATGGCAACGACATCTGCAACGAGTGGGAGGAAAGAAAGTACATTGATCTCCTGCAGCACGCGCTTCCTCCCGCATCGACTCATCCCAACTGCCGTCACACGATACAACCGGTGAGCTTCGAGGAGCTGCAAACACAGCGCCCCGGTCTCTACAGCAAAGCTGTCTCGTACTTTAGGAGGACAGTAGAAAACGCATAAAGAGATCGCTTCCTCATGCGGTCTCTCGAACATTTTTGAATCGCATTTGCAGTCATTGACTCTAGGGCGTATCATAATTGCGTACCGAAACCCGAACTGCCGAAAGGCTGTGCGGGTTTTTTGTATGTCGACTTCTCGGGAGTCGTTAAACCCCGACTCGCTTCCCCGCTCAAGCGCAACGAGCGGCACGGCGGAATCCGT
>CAZCRC010000317.1:0-2811 GCA_964500995.1 uncultured Actinomycetes bacterium | reverse complement strand
CCCGAGGTCAGGGTCAGGGCACAGGCGCCGATGAACACGGCCACCACGGTCAGCGCCAACCAGCCGAACCACAACAGCAGACTGATGCCCAGGATCGGCCACCACGCCCCCTTGATGATGCGGCCGACGTCGTTGAACAACTCCGCCACTCGCCGCATCCGGCTCGGCGTCAGTTCGGCCACCTGTGGCGTGTAGGAGCCGTACGCCGGAGCCGACCCAGGAACCTGCCCCCACCCGGGGTGAGTCGACTCGGTCCAGCCGGCACCGTCCCAGTAACGCTGCCCTGCGGGATCGGCCGGATCTGGGTACCAGCCCGGCCCTGGGTTCGATGTGCTCACGTCCCCAGGTTACCGAGGGGCGGAATGGCCGAGTGTGGGTGACGATGGAGCCATGACGAAGTGGACCGAGGCCGACCTCGCTGACCTGACCGACCGCACCTACGTGGTCACCGGTGCCACCAGCGGGCTGGGACTCGCCACGGCCGCCGCCCTGGCGGCGCACGGAGCCACGGTGGTGCTGACCGGTCGCGATCAGCAGCGCCTTGAGGCCAGCGTGGCAGCCGTCGCGGAGAATGCCACCGGCCCCGCCCCCGTCGGACAGATGTTGGATCTCGCCGACCTCTCGTCGGTGCGTGATGCCGCCGCGGCACTCGTTGCGCAGTACCCGGTGATCGATGTCTTGATCAACAACGCGGGGGTCATGGCGACCCCGCAACGCCAGACGGTCGACGGATTCGAACTGCAGCTGGGAACCAACCACCTGGGGCACTTCGCGTTGACCGGCCTGCTGTTACCGGCGCTCCCCGTCTCGGATCCAGCAGCCGACGCCCGCGTGGTCACGGTCTCCAGCGGCGCCCACCGGATGGGCTCCGTCGATCCGGACGACCTGTTCTTCGACCGGCGGCCGTATCGGGCGTGGCAGGCGTACGGCCAGAGCAAGTTGGCCAATCTGCTGTTCACCGCGGAGTTGGACCGCCGGGCCCGCGCAGCCGAGGCGCACCTGATTGCCGCTGCGGCCCACCCCGGCTACTCGTCGACCAATCTGCAGTACGCGGGGCCGGCAATTGCCCAGAACCCCGTCGGGCGTGTGGTCACCAAGGGAATGAACGCGGTGATCGGACAGTCAGCGGAAGCGGGCGCGTGGCCGACTCTGTTCGCCGCCACCGACCCCAGCGTGCGTGGCGACGACTACATCGGCCCGGATGGCCTCCTTGAGATGCGCGGTCACCCTCGGCGTGTCGATCGCAGCACGGCCGCCCAGGACACCTCAGTCGCTCAGCGGCTGTGGGAGCGCAGCGAGGAACTCACCGGGGTCGAGTACGAGTGGCCCACGCCCGGCTGAGGTCGCGTCCGGATCAGCAGTAGGGGCAGTGCCGGCACCCATTGCCGCAGCACCGGCCCCGTTCCGAGTGCTGCTGGGCCGTGATCACGTACAACCCTGTCCCCGGATCGAGGTAGCCCGGATGTCCCGCCGCCATCGCCTCGCTGTGTCGGCGCAGAATCTCCTCGCGCTGCGGATGATCGGACGCCAGTCGATCGGGATGGGGCTCGTCGAGACCGCGGGTCATCGGGAGCCACCAGGGAGCAACACGAAACTGCCGCTCACGTCGCCGCGGCTCAGGCGCGTCAGGGCCGTCGCCCCTTCGGCGAGTGCCAGCGTCTCGAAGTGCGTCGTGATCCCGGCGGGCCCGACCAGGGCGAGGAACTCCCGCGCGTCGGCTCGGGTCACGTTGGCCACCGACCGCAGTGACTTCTCCCACCACAGGTCGTCGTAGTCGAACTGCGGGATTCGATCCAGGTGGATCGCATTGATCGCCACGATCCCGCCGCGACGAACAGCGCGCAGCGCAGCGACGACGACATCGCCGGACGGTGCGAACGTGATCGCGGCATCCAGTTCGTGGGGGACGACCTCGTCATACGTACCCGCCCACTCCGCCCCCATCGCCCGGGCGCGTTCCACCTCGGCGGTCGATCGGGTCACCACACTGCAGCGGATGCCCCAGTGATGCGCGACCTGGATCGCCAGCGACGCCGATGCGCCGAACCCGTACAGCCCCAGGCGCACGGTCCCAGCGGGGACCGGACCCGTCATGCCGGCCACCTTCAGGGACCGGTATCCGATCACGCCACCACACAGCAACGGTGCCACCGCCTCGTCGGAGTGCTGCGCGAGCGTGTCCGGGATCCGGTGCATGAAGGCCGGGTCAGCCCGAACGAACTGCGCGTAGCCGCCGTCCACGTCCCAGCCGGTGAACCGAGCGCTCTCACACAGGTTCTCCGAGCCACGGCGGCAGTAGGTGCAGGTGCCGCACGCCTGGGCCAACCAGACCAGTCCCACCCGGGTCCCTGCGTCGGGCCCCTCGGCGATGCGGCCGACGACCTGATGTCCGGGGATCACGGGCAGGCGATGAGTTGGCAGGTCACCGGTGACCAGTTGCAGATCGGTCCGGCACACCGCTGTGGCGCCCACTTCGATCAGCACTCCTGGCCCATCGGGTGAGGCGAGTTCCCGCACCTGCGTGGCCGCGGCGGGATCAGGGCCGGGATCGGTCAGAACGAGCGCCTGCATGGCTCCATCATGACCCGTGGGGTGACACCTCGCCGATTCAGTGACAAGACGTGCACCCACTGTCGCCGCCGGGTGACGTCCGGCACGTCATCGGTGGGCCGGTTTGCCCCGGAAGGCATCGGGTAGGGCGGGGACATCAACCACGAACCAAAGTGAGAGAGGGCTGATACCCGTGATAACGCCAACGACCAGGGCGCAGTCGACTGATGTGCGCTTCCCCCTGATCGTTGTGGATTGGGC
>CAZCRC010000316.1:0-2832 GCA_964500995.1 uncultured Actinomycetes bacterium | reverse complement strand
TGGCAGACGCGCAGGATTTAGGTTCCTGTGTCCTCGGACGTGAGAGTTCAAGTCTCTCCACCCGCACCGAAGGCGGCCAAGCTCAGCTGACGCTGTTCACGTTGACGTGGAAGGCGGCCCAGTCGTCGGTGTAGCCGCTCTGCTCGAAGCGGCCCCGCCAACGGTCGCTCTCGCGCTTCAACTCGATGCGGTCGGTGCCACTGATCTCCCAGTGCGATTGTCCTTCACGCCAACCGTCACGGTAGTTGGAGACGGCCCCGACCTTCGTCTCAGAGATCGGGCGGTACACCGTGTGATCGCCGATCGTGACGATCGCCACGGGCTTGGTTCGCGTGTCCTGGCCGTCGAGCCACACCCGCAACTTGACGCCCTGGACACCGCGGAAGGTGCGCAGGTCGTACTCCAAGGAGTTGGCGAACTGCGCCGACTGACCGGGCAGCAGGCGTACGGATCCCAAGTCGCAGTTCTCCCGGATGGAGACCACGATGGTCTTGTCACTGGTGTTGCGGATGACGCCCTTGACACCGTCGTGCCGGTGGACCCAGCCCGCCATGTCGTCGTCGGGAATCTCGGTGCCCACCGACGCCGCGGCCGATGCGTGCGCCGGCGGCTCGGTTGCTTGGGCAACCACACCCGGACCCATCAGGGTGGAAGCGGCCAGCGCGCTGACGGTGAGGCTGCGGACGATGTTCATGAGGACTCCTACGGTTGCGGAAGGGCGATGTCGAATCAGTCCTTCCCACCCGCAGCGGCCACAGACGTGACGGTCACGCCGGAACGATTCGGCACGACGACGTCGCAAGCCACCCGATCGCGCCGATCGCGGGACTCAAGGGTTCTTCAGGGGTGCCACACCCGAAGGGGAATGTGCGCGGCGGCGTGTGAGAAGTCGCGATCCGTGGTGAGAAGGGTGAGGTCGTGGGCGATCGCCAACTGGGCAATGAGTGCGTCGATCGTCCCCAACTTCACTCCCGCTCGCGCACACACATTGGCCAGACCGGCCGCCGCCAGGTAGTCCCCGCGGGTCGGCTCCACCAACTTCATGGTGGCGAATCGCTCCGTCAGTCCGACCTCCACACGAGTAGGCAGGAAACCGCGGAGCAACTCCAGCACCACCACCCTGGCCGTAACGACGTCATCGTTGCCGGACAGTGCCCGGCCGAGCACCGTGACCTCCGGTACGTCCTGCGGGGCATCGCGTCGGAACGCCAGCGACCACACACTGGTGTCGACGAGGAAGGCCACAGGCCTCAGCCAAGCTCATCTGGCATACGTGAGCGCTGCGCCTTGTAGTCGAAGCCGTGATCCCACTCCAGCGTCCCGAACAGGTCACGCAACTGTCGCTGTTCCCGGCGTGCGATGAACTCCCGCAACGCAGTGGTGACCGTTTCCTTCTTGGTGGGCAGCCCACCCACGGCCAGGGCGTGGTCGAGCAGTGCCGGATCAATCGCCAGATTGGTCGCCATCACACATCACCTCACACATAACGCTACACACTGGGACGAGCGCTTGTGAAGGTCCACGGCAACTCCACCCGCCGGGGTGGCGACCCGCCGTTGATGGCGGTCAGCGCAGTGTCGATCAGGACGGTGCTGGTGCGGTTCGGCTCGAGGCTAAGGACTCCCACCGGGGGGTCGAAGGATGCGCCAGCCACACCCTCGCCGAAGATCGTCAGGGGAATGTCTCGCGACACTGACCGGACTCCCTCCACCACCTCGCGCTGCAGTCGGTTCGAGATATGGAAGACGCCGTCGGCGCCGCTTCGCACCAACTCGGCGCCGGCCGCCCGAGCACTCTCGGGGTCCCGGTCATAGGTGGTGATCCGCGGCGCTCGCCCCGTGCGCTCGCACCAGGCACGGTATCCCGTGGTCAATCCCGCCAGCCAGGTCGCGTCACCTTGCGGGCAACAGAATCCCGGCGCCTCACTGCCGCTGGCGACCAGATCATTCATGATGCCGACGGCGATGCTGGTGAACGGATACTCACACGTGCTCGTCGCCCCTTGGTCCCACCCGTCCCAGGGGACTCCGGCGCAGATGACCGGCACCTCGGACGATTGCTGCGGGGCACGCAACCGAGAACCGGTCTCCAGCAGGATCCATGCCCGAACCGGTGGCGTCCGCTGCCCGGGCGACACCATCAGGACAGTGGCGTCGCGGGCCTCGGCAGCCAGCAGGAGTCCTGTCACCAGGCGTCCGACGTAACTCTGCGATGACACCGCCGCACCCTCGCGGATCAACGGGTCGGCCAACACCCCGATCTGCGGGCGGCCCAGCTGCTGCGACATGGGACGAGCATGGCAGGTTGGCAGTGGAGTGGTCAGTCCGAAACGGTCAGTCCTGGCGCGGCGCGGCCTGTCGCGTGACTCCCCGTTGGTCGGGCAGTCGCAGTTGCGCCATCAGCCAGCGCTCCGCATCGAGGGGGGATAGCGGCGGGCAGATGTGAAAGCCCTGCGCCTGATCCACGCCCAGTCTCACCAGCGCGTCGAGGTCCGCCTGGTTCTCGACTCCCTCGGCTACGAGTGTGAGGCCCAGGCCATGCGCCAGCAGCACCGTGGCGGACACGATCGACTGCAGGTCGCGGCGGTGAGCCACCCCCAGCACGAACGAAGCGTCGAGTTTCAGTTCTTCGGTGGCGACGTGCTGGATCTGACCGAGCGACGAAAAGCCCGTGCCGTAGTCGTCCACGGACAGCCGGACACCCAAGTCCGTCAACGATGCGATGACTCGCTCGGCCCGCACTGGGTCCTCGACGAACACCGACTCCGTGACCTCGAGCATCAGCCGCCCCGGGGCCACGCCGTGTTTGGTGAGCCGCTCCATGACCGTGGCC
>CAZCRC010000315.1:0-2838 GCA_964500995.1 uncultured Actinomycetes bacterium | reverse complement strand
GATCACGAGCCCGCAGTTCTACCAGGGCACGGCCAAGCAGATGGCCAAGATGACCCAGATCCTGTCGAAGGTCGTCAAGCAGCACGACCGCATAGCTACCGTGGTGTCAGGCAGCGTCCAAACTCACTACGACTCGTACTACAAGCCGATGGCTCCGCCCTACTTCCGGGCGCTGAAGGCGAAGGGCTGGCCCGTCGACGTCGTTGCGGGGCACTTCTACCCCGCCCTCAAGGGCGGCCCCGAAGCACGCGTGCAGCGCATCGAGATGTTCAAGAAGGACCTGAAGAAGGCCAAGAAGCCGGGTCGGGTCAAGGAATGGGACACCGAGGCGAACTTCTGGACCAGCGTTGCGGGAAGCCCGCCTGACGGTCCCGTCAAGGGCCGCAAGGCGGCCACCTTCCTCGCACGCAACTACCTGGACACCTGGCGGACCGGACTGCAGCGGTCGTACTGGTACATGTGGTCCGCGGACTGGCAGCAGTTCCCCGGAGTCCAATTGCGTGTCGGCGATCCGGCGACCACGGCCTACAACCGGCTGGGGTCGTGGACGATCGGCTCCAAGTTCAAGAAGTGCACCACCAAGTCGAACCTGGTCGAGTGCTCGTTCAAGAAGGGCAGCAGTTCCTTCTCGATCGCATTCACGACCTCGGGCAAGGCCTCGATGAAGGTCTCCGGCACGAAGTCGGTGTGCCCGGTGTACGGGGGCGGCTGTGTGGACAGCAAGGGCAAGGTGACCGTCAGCACGCTCCCGATCAAGGTCGGTTGACGTAACCGCTTGGCGCCGGCGGGCGCTCGGCTGGGCCATCGGACTCGGCAGTCGGGCAACCCCTCGGCTCGAGCAGATGTACGCCCGACTGCCGGAGTCCGCCGGTTTGGCCGCCGGGGCCACCGCGGCGGAGCAGGAGCAACGCCTGCTGCGTTACTACTCCGACCTGGCCGCACAGTCGCTCGCGCTGCCTGATCCGCCGCGGTTCAGCCTGCTCCTGGACGACACTGGCCCGGCCGAACAGGTCGAGCAGACGATTCGCAGCGTCGCGCTGCAGTTGTGGCCGTACTGGGAGTTCGTCTGGGCACCTTCCCCGGGTTCGATGGTGACTCCGGGGCTGCTGCGCTCGTTGCCCACCGACAGAGTCCGCGAGGCGCCCCCCGCGGCCACCAGCGCGGCGGCACTGCAGTCCGCCTTCGAGCAGACCACCGGGGACTACGTCATCCCGCTGTCCGTCGGCGATCGCCTGTACCCGTCGGCTCTGGCGGAACTGGTGCGCGCCATCGATCTGGAGCGCGACCTGTCGGGGCAGCGCCCTGCGGCGCTGTACTCCGACGAACGCACGATTGACGCCGCCGGCTGGCCGGTCGGTGACCCCGTCTTCAAACCGGCCTGGTCCCCCATCCTGCTGCGCAACGGCGACTACATCGGCGGGTTGGCGGTCTACGACAAGGCCGTCCTGTCCGACGTGGGCGGTCCGCAGCTCGGGGCGCAGGGACGATACGACGTGGCACGGGCTGTCGCGGCGCTGCACTCGTTCGGCCACGTCCCCGCGGTGCTCGTCCAACGCCGCCAGACCGCCCAGATGCGGGCAGCGCCGCCACCTCCATCACCTGCGGGATCCGCCTCGATCATCATCCCCACCAGGGATGCACCCGCGCTCCTCGCTGCCTGCGTCGACAGCGTGCTGGAGCGGACCTCACATCCCGACTTCGACGTCGTGCTCGTCGACAACGGCAGCACCGACCCCGCCGCACTACAGCTGCTGACGCGACTCGCGCGCGACGAACGGGTGCAGGTGGTGGCGGCGCCTGGCCCCTTCAACTTCGCGGCGCTGTGCAACCGCGGGATCCGGCAGAGCAACGGTGACACCGTCGTCCTGCTCAACAACGACACCGAGGTCCTCACCGACTCGTGGCTGACCACGTTGTGTTCGTGGGCAGCTGAACCCGGGGTGGGGGCGGTCGGCCCACAACTGCGCTACCCCGACGGTCGGATCCAGCACGCGGGACTGGCGGGCGTGGCGACCGGTGGAACCGGCCACCTGTTTGTCGCCCGGGATCCGGCGGCCGAGTCACCACTCGGGCTGGCCCGGTGCCCGCGCGAGGTGCTGGCCGTCACGGGGGCGTGTCTGGCAGTGCGCCGCGACGCCTACTGGGACGTGGGTGGACTGGATGAACGTCATGTCCCCAATGACAGCGGCGATATCGACCTCTGCCTTCGCCTGCGCCGGTCCGGACGAGTGAGCGTCTACGCCCCCGACGCGGTGCTGATCCACCACGAGTCGCCGAGCCGGGGTCGCTCCTTTGTGAACTTCGAACGTCAGTATCTGTTGCGCAGGTGGCCGCATGAACTGCTGAGTGATCCCTACCTGAACCCCAATCTGGCCCGGTCGACCCGGTACGAACCCGATCCTCGCTTCGCCATCCCGGATGTTCCGCCGCCACTGTTCGAACGGGGGCTCCGGTCCGGCTCACTCGGGTGACCGTCATCAACTGCGGATGGCACTGACCCGCTGCTCACCAAGGATTCGCTCCGCCCCACGCCGAAGCGTCCGTTTCACTCCCACCACAGCCACATGGGTACCCATGTCGAGTGCGCTGGCGGTGCGCAGCGGCACCGAACGTCCGACCACGCGGCTGCGATGCATCTCGACCAGCCCGTCGCGCCAGCGTTGGGTACTGACCCCGGCTGCATCCACGTCGACGGTCACGCGGGCATCCGTCACGGGAACGACTCCCGCGGCCAACGCCCGCTGCATCAGGTCGTAGTCCCCGACTATGCGCAAATTCTCGGCGAAGCCGCCCAGCCGCTGCAGGAGGCCCCGGGTCATGAAGGCCCCTTGGTGCAGG
>CAZCRC010000314.1:0-2851 GCA_964500995.1 uncultured Actinomycetes bacterium | reverse complement strand
ACAGGAAGCTGAAGGCCCATTCGATGACCCGCTTGAGCAGTTCCATGGCCCAGTCGCTGGTGAGCAGCTTGACCAGCACCCCGCCGAGGCCTGCGACCGCCACCGTCCCGACCGCGTACTCGGCCGTGGAGAGGCCGTCCTCCTGAGCCACCCGCTTCATGATCGACTTTGACATCGTTCTCCCTTCCTTCCGCCCTGAGTGGGCTGGTGTTGCAGTGGGTCCACCCTCGGCAGCGGGAGAGGTCCGTGACCGACGAGAGTGGCTGCTGGGGACGACCCGCCGGGGCACGGGGCTGGGGACAGTCAGAACGTGAGTCCGGATACCAGCGACGCCACGATGGGCACGATTCCCAACAGGACGAACGCGGGCAGGAAGCACACGGCCAGCGGGATGACCGCCCGCACAGCTGCCGCCCTGGCCGCCGCTTGCGCCTGGGAGTAGTAGTCCCGTCGCGCATCGGCGGCGACCCGGTCGAGCAATGCCGCGATCGGAGACCCAGTCTCGGCATGTCGGGCCATCGCAGTCGCGAGTTCGCCCAAGGCCGCCACGGACGCCACCACCCGCCACGCGGTGGCCGGTGGGGCACCCAGTCGGCGATGTGCGGCCACGGCAGCCAGGTGCCCTTGCAGCGGCGCTGGCGCGGCAGCTGCCACCAAGTCAAGAGCCTCGGTGTCGGTGATGCCGACGCGCAGCACGGCCGCCAGTAGGTCCACGGACTCCGGAATGGACCGCGCCAGAGCCAACGCCCGTCGGTCCTCACCTCGGGTGAACCCGGTGGGCAGGAACCGAAGCGCAGCGGCGGCCGCAGGCGCCGCGAGGCCCAGGGACCAGGGCAGTGGGGTGAGCACGAGGACCGTCACCGCGGCGGCTGCGGCGCCCAGTTGGTTCAAACGCAGTCGGGTCGACGATTCAGCGCCGGATCCATGAGGGACACGCCGCAGTGACGCCCGACCGTTCGATCGCAGCAGAGGTTGGGGAACCAGAAGCACCACCAGACCGAGCAGGAGCCAACTCACAGGTCGGCCTCGACGCCCCGCACGATCTGGTGCATCCACCAGAACCCGACACCGTTGAGCCCCACCCCCGCCGTCAGGCATGCGGCCCCCACGAGCGACGACGTGAACCAGCCGATCGGGTCGGCGCCCAGCATCATGGCGAAACCGACACCGATGAGCGGCAGCAGACTCATGAGCTTGGCGGTGGCGCGGGGACCCGCCAACTCCACGGCCAGGGCTCGCCGAACCTCGACCGTGCGGCGATACCCGTCGGCGATGTTGTCCAACACATCGGCCAACCCGGCACCGGTCTGCAGCGAGATGGACCACGCGGCTGCCACTGGCACCAGGACGGGAGACTCGTGCGCATCGCGGTGCAGAGCTGCGGGGACGTCGGCGCCGATGGCGGCCGCCCGCGCGGCATGGCGAGCCACCCCATAGCGGCGAGCGCAGGTTCGCAGCGCCCGGGCGCTGTCGCTGCCGGCGCGCAGTTCACCGGCCAATGCCAACACCCACGCGATGCTGAGATCAGTGCGGTGCGCCGAGCGCCAGTGGTGTCGCAGGCGGTGCACGGCGGGGGCTGCGGCCGCGGGGAGCGGAGGTGGGGCCAGCAGCAGAGCTGCCCCAACAAGCAACCAGGTCATGCGACCGGCAGGGCGTACCGCTCGGGCCGGGCACCCGAGATGGCCGACAACAGTCTCCGGGCGACCGGATGGCCCGCTCGATGCAGTCGTGGCTTGGCGTCAGTGAACGTCAGAAGGGGGACGACGCGAACCAGCCCCGTCGATTCCCCCGCTTCGATGACACCGATCTGGGCGACCCGACGACGACCGCTGTCGCTGCGCGCAACGTGGAGGACCAGGTCCAGTCCGGCCGCCAACTGACTGTGCACTGCCGCACGATCCATCCCGGCCGCCAATCCGAGGGCCTCGATGCGTGCCGGAAGACTGGTCGGATCATTGGCATGGACCGTACCGCACGACCCTTCGTGTCCCGTGTTCATGGCGTTGAGCAGCGCAGTCACCTCCGCACCGCGCACCTCCCCCACCACGATGCGATCCGGCCGCATCCGCATCGCTTGCCGCATCAGGTCCGTCATGGCGACCGCACCCCGTGATTCGGCGTTCGCCATGCGAGCCTCCAGTCGGACGAAGTGCGGATGGGGAACCTCCAACTCCGCGGACTCCTCAATGGCCACGATCCGATCCGCGGGCGAGACGAGTCCCAACATGGCGCGCAGCACGGTCGTCTTGCCGCTGCCCGTTGCCCCGGTGACCAAGAACCCGCACCGCGCCGCGATAACAGCTCGCAGCCACGCCGCCCCCGCCTCACTGATCGATCCCGAGCGGACCACTGCTGCCATGTCGAAGGTCGTGCGCGCGGGGACACGCAGGCTGATCAAGGTCCCCGGCGAGGCCAACGGCGGAATGGCGGCGTGCAGCCGGACCCCGTCGGGAAGCCGGGCATCGACGAATGGTGTCGCGTCGTCCAGCCGACGACCGGCCTGGGCCGCCATCCGCTGGGCCAACGACCGCGCTGCGGACTCCGACCCCAGCGACAGCCCGGTGCTGCGCAGCCCGGCCCCCTCATCGACCCAGATCTGGTCGTGACCGTTGACGAGGACGTCCGTCACCCCTGGGGTGTCCAGCAGGGGTTGCAGCACTCCTGCGCCGACCAACTCCGCCCGTACGCGAGCCACGCACTGATCGAGCGCGGCCGACTCCACCACGACTCCGGTGGCGTCGAATGCCCGGCGGATTGCCGTGGGGGTCGGGTCGCCGCCGTGTTCGACGAGCCAGGCCCGGACTCGTTCCACCGTGTCAGCGTCCACCCCCGACCCCCATCACAGCGTCAG
>CAZCRC010000313.1:0-2856 GCA_964500995.1 uncultured Actinomycetes bacterium | reverse complement strand
GGATGAACGCCCGCTGGGCCGGTGAGCCGGCCCCGGACAACTGCGCGAACCAGTTGTTGGGGACGTCCGCATCGGCGACGGGGGTGAACGGATGAACCGCGAGAACCTTCCTGAGGTCGTCCTCGCGGTGACGCTGGGACTCCTGATCGTTGTGGCAGCGGCCTACCGCACCACCAAGGACCCGTCGCCCGGGGTACGTCGCCGATCCGCCATGGCGGCTCTGCTCGTGTATGCCGTCATCGCGACCCCGGTGTTCGTGTCGACGGGGATGTCGTTCTGGCTGCTGGTGGTGTTGGTCGGTGTCCTCGCGTTGCCCCTGGTGGCCGTGGCCGTCGCCCCTCGCTACTCGCCTGACTCCGAGGGCGCCGCCGAGTCGGCCGTCCGGGCCCTGGTCGGTACTGGACTCGCGGCCGCGCTGCTTGTCGGGGCCGGCGAGACTTTGGCCATGATCGGCCGGGTCGACCCCAGGACCGTGGTGATCGTGATCGCACTGATCGCCGCGCTCGTGACGATGGGCCAAGGACTGGCCGGCAGTTCCCGGATCGGCTCGCTGGCGTTGTGGTTGCTCATCGTCCCGGCTCTGATCAGCATCGCCCTCGGCATCTTCCTGGGAAGTGCGACCGAGGCCGTCTCCCCCATCGTCGAGGTTCCCGGACCGTCGTGGGCCGGAGTCGCCGTCGTCGCCCTGGGCGTCTTCGTGATCGGTTGGGCCGACAACACGCTGCGCGCGACGACTGCCGAGAGCGGGCCGGAACACTGGCGGACCTGGGTCGGTACCGCCGTGATCGTGGTAGTGATCGCGTTCGGGCAACTCATGTTCCTCGGTGGTGCCGTGATCGCCCCGTCGCTGCAGTTCTTCGTCCTGCCCGCGAACCTGGACATCGCACCGGGACTGGCCGGTGTCATCATCGCGATCCTGACAGTGGTGTTCACCGCCCTGGTTGCCCTGATCGTGACGGGCGCGTCAGCAGCAGGAGCGGCGGGATCAGGTCTGACTGTGTCGTGGGCTGCCGGCATCGCAGTGGTCGCCGCTGGGATCGCGCTCTTCGATCCGGGGGTGGACCGGATCCTGATCGTCACGGCACTCGCGGCAGCGGCCCTGGTGGGGGCCCAACTCGGCGGCGGAGCGGTGGGCCGGGGGGTGGCAGCGGGACTTGTGGTTGCGGCGATCGCGGTGGTCCTGCTGAGCATCACCTCGCGGTTGGAACTGGAGGTCGCCGCGGTTGCTGCCATGGCCGCGGTCCTCGTCGTGGCGCTCGGCACCAGCAGGGTCGGCGCATCGGCTCCGCAGATTGACAGCGACGTTCCCTCGCCCCGTCAGTAGTCCCCTGCGGATTGCCGCAATCGCTCCAGGATCGCCGTCAAGTCCGCCGCGTCGTCCTCGCTCACGCCGAGGTCGTCGAACACGTGCAAGTTGAGGCGCGTGGTCGCAGCCAGAGCGAGCTGCCGTCCCCGCTCGGTCAACTCGACGAGCACCGCACGTCGGTCCGTCGGATGGGCGCGACGACGGACCAGATCATCAGCTTCGAGCCGGTCGACGGCATTCGTCACGCTGGTGGGATGCACCTGCAGCCGGTCACCGATAACCCGCATGGGCAACATGCCGTCCCGGGAGAAGAACAACAGCATCAGCACCTCGTAGCGGGCGAACGTCAGGCCGAGCTCCTTGAGTTCGGCGTCCACGCGACCAATCAGGATCTGCTGCGCCCGCATGATCGACGTGACCGCCGCCATGCCGGGGGCACTGTCACCCCAGCCGTTCTGCTCCCAGTGTCGCTGCGCCTCGGCAATCGGGTCGAAGGGCAGTTGCGAGCGACTCACATGTTCCGCCGATACTGGCCACCGACTTCGAAGAACGCCTGCGTGATCTGCCCCAGCGAACACACCCGAACCGCGTCCATCAGCACCGCGAAGGTATTGCCCCCCTCGACCGCCACCCGCCGCAACCGATCCAGGGCGGCGGGAGCCTCAGCTGCATGATCGACATGGAACTGCCGGACCCGCTGCAACTGCGATTCCTTCTCGGCGTCCGTGGCGCGCATGAGTTCGACTCCGTGCGGCGCCTCACCCTCGGGACCTCGGAAGGTGTTCACGCCGATGATCGGAAGGGTCCCGTCGTGCTTGCGGGACTCGTAGAGCAAGGACTCGTCCTGAATCCGACCCCGCTGGTAGCCGGTCTCCATGGCACCCAGCACCCCGCCCCGATCGGTGAGCCGGTCGAACTCGACCAAGACCGCCTCTTCGACCAGGTCCGTGAGGTCTTCGATCAGGTACGACCCCTGATTCGGGTTCTCGTTGAACGCCACGCCCCACTCGTTGTTGATGATCAACTGGATCGCCAACGCGCGCCGGACCGACTCCGGCGTGGGAGTCGTGACCGCCTCGTCGTAGGCGTTCGTGTGCAGCGAATTGCAGTTGTCATAGATCGCGATCAACGCCTGCAACGTCGTACGGATGTCGTTGAAACTCATCTCCTGGGCATGCAGGGACCGGCCCGAGGTCTGCACGTGGTACTTGAGTTTCTGCGACCTCGCGTTCGCGCCGTATCGCTCGCGCATGGCCACGGCCCAGATTCGGCGAGCTACCCGGCCGAGCACTGCGTACTCGGCATCCATCCCATTGCTGAAGAAGAAGGACAAGTTCGGAGCGAAGTCATCGATGGCCATGCCGCGGTCGAGGTAGGCCTCGACGTAGGTGAACGCGTTGGCCAGGGTGAACGCCAACTGCGTGATGGGATTCGCTCCGGCTTCCGCGATGTGATAGCCGGAGATCGACACCGAGTAGAAGTTGCGGACCTGGTGGTCGATGAACCACTGCTGGATGTCAGCCATGCACCGCAGCGAGAACTCCGTCGAG
>CAZCRC010000312.1:0-2861 GCA_964500995.1 uncultured Actinomycetes bacterium | reverse complement strand
ACCCGCGAGTCCGCAGTTCCGGCTCAACCGCCCAGCGTGGCGGCTCCCCCGAGGGCCGATCGGACACGCCCACGGACAAGGTCCCGGGCCCGGCCGCAACAGCCCACTAGGAGGAAGCGGATATATACCGGACTCACCCTCGTATATACTGCCGGGGTGACGAAGCGACTCGTAGATATTGACGACCAAGCCCTCGCGGCGGCGCAGGCTCAATTGGGGACCCGCACCATCAAAGACACCGTGAACATGGCCTTGACGCAGGCAGGAGCCGACTCCGACGCCACTCGCAGTGCTGTCCTGCACTCGTTCGACGTTCTGTCAGCGGTCAGTCTTGGCGATCACGACCGGGCCGACGCGTGGCGCTGACCGCCATGATCGACACCAGCGTGGCCACCCGCCTCGGGAACGCGCAGGTGCGGGAACAGTTGGCCGACTCAGTTGCCCATGGCCACATCGGGCGGACCACGGTCACTGACCTTGAGATCGGTTTCAGTGCACGTAGCGGGCCAGAGTGGGAGGCGTTCGCAGCGGCACTGCAGGTGTTCCCGCTGATTCAGGTCGGTCACGCAGACTTTCAGCTCGCGTTGGACGTCCAGAATCGCTTGGCAACCCAGGGACTTCGCGGACGGAAGATTCCTGATCTGCTGATTGCGGCAGCGGCCCACCGACGGCAGTTGGTGCTCCTGCACTACGACCGCGATTTCGATCTGATCGCCGACCAGACCGGCCAACCGTGTCGTTGGATTGTCCCTGCCGGCACCATCGACTGAGTCCGGCCGTGGCGCCCTGGGCTCACTCCGCGAGGCGCACCAACGCGTCGGCCAGATCTGCCGGGTAGGGCGAGGCGACGGTGACCGTCTCGTCGGTGGCGGGGTGACGGAAGCTGAGTTCCACCGCGTGCAGCCACTGCCGGGTGAGCCGCAGCCGTCGAGCCAGCACCGGATCGGCCCCATACGTCAGATCACCGACGCAGGGGTGCCGAGTGGCGGACATGTGCACCCGGATCTGGTGGGTCCGACCGGTCTCGAGGCGGATCGTCAGCAAGGTCGCGTAGCGGAACGCCTCGAGGGTGTCGTAGTGGGTGATGCTGGGTCGACCGTCGGCCACCACACCGAAGCGGTGGTCCGCACCGCGCAACCGACCGATGGGGGCGTCGATGGTTCCACGCATCGGATCCGGGTGGCCCTGGACCAGCGCGTGGTAGGTCTTGGTGACCTCCCGCTGCCGGAACTGCTCCTTGAGGTCGGAGTACGCCGCATTCGTCTTGGCCACCACCATTAGCCCACTGGTACCCACGTCCAGTCGATGCACGATGCCCTGCCGTTCCGCCGCGCCGGCCGAGGCCACCGTGTGCCCCGCTGCGAGCAGACCGCCGATGACAGTCGGGCCATCCCAACCGGGACTCGGGTGAGCAGCCACGCCGACGGGTTTGTCCACAACGATGATCGCGTCATCCTCGAGGAGAATCTCCAGCCCTGGAACCGCTTGCGGCGGGGTCACCGGGGTCGGTGCAGGAAGGTCCACTTCGAGCCATGCCCCCGCCTCGAGGCGGTCTGACTTACCGACGGCGCTTCCGTTCACGCTCACGGCCCCCGCTGCCGCCAGGTCAGCGGCGGCGGTCCGGGAAACACCCAACATGCGGGCCAAGGCACTGTCGACCCGCTCCCCATCCAGGCCCTCGGGCACGGGGAGGCTACGGCTGGTGGTCACGGCGCGGATTCACTCAACCGGTCGGGAAGCTCGGTTGCGGCCGAATCCGAGTCATTCGGTCCGCCGCCAGGTTCAACCCCCAGCAGCGAGAGGATGACGATCGTCGCCGCCCCGCCCACGACGGCCATATCCGCCACATTGAACACCGGCCAGTTGGGCAGCTGCAGGAAGTCCACCACATGTCCCACGCCCGGGCCCGGGGGCTGGAGGAAACGATCCACCAGGTTGCCCACGGCACCACCGAGCAGGACACCCAGCGCCAGCAACCACCACCCCGAGGTGACTCGGCGCGAGTACCACAGGATCGCGCATGTCACCAGAACAGCGACGATGCTGAACACCCAGGTGTGTTCCGTCCCCAAGGAGAACGCCCCGCCCGGATTACGGACGAAAGTGAACTGAAGGAACTCCCCCACCACCTCGACCGAAGGGCGTCCGGACAGATTCTGTTCCGCCCACCATTTCGTCCATTGGTCGATGGCCACCACCACCAATCCGATGGCGACAACGATCGCGGGACCTCGCCAGGATCGGCGAGCGGTAGCGACCGCAGCGTCAGCGTGCATATGTCGAGGGTACGCGGCCCAGCAGTCAGCGGCGTTCTTGGCGCCGCTTGCACTCCAAGCACAGCGTTGCCCGGGGGAACGCTTGCAGTCGCAGCTTGCCGATCGGCTGGCCACATGACTCGCAGATTCCGTAGTCGCCGGACTCCAGCCGATCCAGAGCGTGCGCCACCTGGTCACGGACATCGCGAACCCCAGCAGCCAACGCCATCTCATGTTCGCGCTCGAACGTCTTCGTCCCGGCGTCAGCTTGGTCATCACCCGCGCCGTCGATGGCCTCGGACATCAGATCCGCGAGATCGGCGGCCATGTCCTGCAACTCCTGATCCAACTCCCGCAAGTCCTCGCTGAGCTCCTCGCGAACCCCCGCGATCTCAGCCTTCGTCCACGGACTCTCACCGGGACGAACCGGTAGCGTCCCCTTCTTCACCGGCGCTACTGGCTGAGCAACCGCCGCCGGTGCGGCCTTCTTCGCGGGTGTCACCTTCGTGGCGGGCGCGGCCTTCTTGGCGGGCGCGGCCTTCTTGGCGGGTGCGGCCTTCTTGGCGGGTGCGGCCTTCTTGGCGGGTGCGGCCTTCTTGGCGGGTG
>CAZCRC010000311.1:0-2884 GCA_964500995.1 uncultured Actinomycetes bacterium | reverse complement strand
CGCTCGCGAGCGTGTCCAGTACCCGTTCGAGATCGTCCTCCGCAGCCGCCAGGAGTTCGTCAGCGTCAGGTTCCGGACCCTGGTCGAGGTGGTGGGTCAGGATGCCTTCGTAAACCTCCGGGCCCACCGCCGCCGGAATGGTCGCAGCTGCGGGCAGTTGCTGCTCCAACCAGTTGCGATGCCGATCGATCGCGGCCAACGCCTCGTCGGCCGCGTCGGCGACGCCGGGTTCGGTCAGCAGATCGGCCGCGGTCTCGTCGAGCATCGCCGCGATCTGACCGAGTTGCGCGATGGTGGTGGTCACGTGAATCGCTGGCATTCCCGTGAGGGTGTGACGGGCGTTGTCCAGGAACTCCGGGACCGCTGCCAACCGCTGCCGCAACGCCCTGGCCCGCACCGGGGCGGGAGCGAACGGCCGGGCGGTCAGGCTGTACAGCGCGCCCGCTGGGTTCCACAGCAACGGATCCCATTCGTTGCGGCGCAGGACGGTGAGGTCGAACACCCGACGCGCCACGCCTTGACGCAGGATCCGCAGATCGGCTGCCGCGAACCGACTCAGGGCCCGCTCCTCGATCCGGTCGAGGAACTGTTGATGACGTTGCAGCACACGCGCGAACTCGTCGGCGCCATCGTGGGTGAGATCGGGCAGGCGGGCGTCGAAGCGATGATCGCCGATCCGCGTCGCGTGGACGGGATCGCGCACCAGGATGTCGTCGAGGACGCCACTCGCAAGTCCGACGAACCTTCGGTCCTCTGGACTGTGGACACCGGTTCCCAACACAGCCCCGACCCTAACGAACCCCGCCCGAGTTACCGACCGTGGGTTCGTGCGCAGCTACTGCGCCTCGGCAATGCGGACGTCGTCGTGCAACCGCCGGACGCGATCCCGAAGCGCCGATTCCGCATCCCAGCCCTGGGCCTCGGCCGTCAGCACCAGGGCAAGCAGTCGATCGCCGAGTTCCCCCGCGTCGCTGACATCGGCGGGTGGTGGCGCGGTCACGGCAAGGCTCGACTCGCCGGCCCGCCGCCAGGATTTCTGCGCCCACGTCAGCGCCGGCAAGGTCGGCGGGATCCCGTCCAGAGCCGAGGTACGGCCCTTCTCCTGCGCCTTGATGGTTGCCCAGTTCCGCGTGAGCAACTCCTCGTCCGAGTCGCCGACATCAGCCAGATGGGCGTAGTCGGAGTCCGCGCCGAAGACGTGCGGGTGCCGACGAACCAACTTGTCGATGATCCCGCGGGCCACGGTGTCGATGTCCCAGCCGGGGTCCGCCTCTTGTGCGATGCGGGCGTGGAACACGACCTGCAACAGCAGGTCACCCAACTCCTCGAGCAGCGCGGGGTCGTCGTCGGTCTCGATCGCTTCGATCGTCTCGTGAGCCTCTTCCAGCAGGTACTCGACGAGGCTGCGGTGAGTCTGCCGGGCATCCCAGGCACACTCGACGCGCAATCGATCCATGACTGCCACGAGTTCGAGGACAGTGGCACCACGGGGATCGGTCATGGCATGGGTAGCGCCGCCGCAGGATCCTGTTCCGGGCGCGACACCGGGTCCGCATCGGGGAGCAACTGCAACTGTTCGGAGTCCCAGGTGCCGTACTTGGGGGCGACTTCGACGCCGATGGAGTCGGCTACCGCGCGCACCTGTTCCACGAGCACCGCTTGTCCGGCGGCTTCGTCGCCCTCGGGGGCGACCTTGGTCACGATGGCCGATGCCAGGAGTTGGGTCTCGAGGTCGCGGCGCAGGTTGGCCGGGGCCACACCCTGCCGCGCCGCCGCCTGCTCCAGTTGCGTCTGACCGCCGAGTTGCTGGATCTGCTGTTTGTAGATCTCGTCCAACTGGGCGGCGGGAACGGTGACTCCGAGTTGGGCTGCGGTCTGGCCGATGAGTTCGTATCCGATGTTGTAGGACACGAGCGTGCGGGCCAGGTTCGCGTCCGGGGTGTCCGCCGGTTGCCCGACGGCCTCGTTCAGAGATTTCATCTGCTCAGCGATGGTCGTCTGCGGGATCCGGGTGTCGCCGACCACGGCGGCATCTCCGGGGTTGGCCGTGCTGCAGGCGCTCAGCGCCAGTGCTGCCACAGCGGTGCCCATGACGGCGAGTCCCATGTTGCGGCGCTTCATCCCACTCCTGTCGTCGGCCGATCGTCGGTGAGCGGCTCGTCCAGAATGACAGTTTTGACCAACCGAGTTGCCCAGTCCAGCGCATCGGTTCCGGTGACCAACTCGCGACCCGACTTGGGGGCAGGGACCAGTAACTGCCGCACCGCCGGCTTGACGAGCGCCCCCGGATACAGCCGGCTCACCCGGACCCGCCGCGAGTCCGGCAATTCCACGGGGTGGAACCGAACCCGGTCGCCCATGACGATGACCTCGTCCAGCCCGGCACGGCGGGCCACCAGGCGGAACTGCGCCACCGCGATCATGGCCTGGGCGGGTGGTGGCAGCGGGCCGTAGCGGTCGGCGAGTTCGGCCACGAGGTCATCGATCTCGGACTGATCGTGCGCCTCGGCCAGGCGGCGGTAGGCCTCGAGTCGCAGTCGCTGCTCCGGCACGTACTCCTCGGGCAGGTGGGCATCGATCGGCAGATCGACGCGGATCTCGCCCGACTCCTGCTCCGCATCGCCCTCCCCCTTGAACTCGGCCAGCGCCTCACCGACCATGCGGATGTACAGATCGAACCCGACGTCGGCGATATGACCGCTCTGCTCGGCTCCGAGAAGGTTTCCGGCCCCGCGGATCTCGAGGTCCTTCAACGCGACCTGCATGCCGGACCCCAGGTCGGTGTTCTGGGCGATGGTGGCGAGTCGTTCGTGGGCGAGTTCGCTCAGTGCCTTGTCCGGTGAGTGCAGGAAGTACGCATAGGCCCGGCTGCGACTGCGGCCGA
>CAZCRC010000310.1:0-2943 GCA_964500995.1 uncultured Actinomycetes bacterium | reverse complement strand
CTCACCGGGGGTCTCGGCGGCAGCCGTCACAGCATCGACGTCGTAGAGCACCACACCGATGTAACGGATCCGGCCCACGCACGTCTCTGAGCAGATCGTGGGTTGACCGTCCTCGATCCGGGGATAGCAGAACGTGCACTTCTCGGCCTTGCCACTGACGTGATTGAAGTAGACCTTCTTGTACGGGCACCCGGAAACACACATCCGCCAACCGCGGCAGGCGTTCTGGTCCACCAGGACGATCCCGTCCTCTTCCCGCTTGTACATGGCCCCGGACGGGCACGACGCGACGCAGGCGGGGTTCAGGCAGTGGTTGCAGATCCGCGGCAGGTAGAACATGAAGACCTCTTCATACTCCAGCTGAGCCTGGTCCCCGAGCGCTGCCGCGTTCGGATCCTGTTGGAAGCGCTCGTTCGTCCCTGCCAGGTCATCGTCCCAGTTGGGACCCCAGGTGAGCTTGAGCGGCTTTCCGGTCAAGCGGGAGCGGGACTGCACCACGGGGGAGTGCTCTTGCAGGGGAGCACTGACCAGGGTCTCGTACTCGTACGTCCACGGTTCGTAGTAGTCATCGATCTGCGGGAGGTCCGGGTTGCCGAAGATTCGCAGCAACTTGTAGATCCGGCCTCCGGCCTTCGGCTTGAGTCGGCCCTTGCGATCGAGCGTCCAGCCACCCTTCCAGTACTCGTTGTCCTCCCACCTTTTCGGGTATCCGACGCCTGGCTTGGTCTCGACGTTGTTGAACCACACGTAGTCGGTGCCCGACCGATTCGTCCACGCCTGTTTGCAGGTCACGCTGCACGTGTGGCAGCCGATGCACTTGTCCAGTGCCATGACCATCATCATCTGCGCCCGTACTCGCATCAGAACTGCACCTCCTGCGAGCGGCGGCGAAGCACCGCGACCTCGTCACGCTGCGATCCGGTACAGCCGTAGTAGTTGAAGCCGTACGACAGTTGGCCGTACCCCCCGATCATGTGAGTCGGCTTCAACAGTGCCCGGGTCAGACTGTTCTCAGTGCCGCCGCGTCGGCCGGTCCGCTCGGTCAGTGGAGTCTGAACCTGTCGATCCTTTGCGTGGTAGACGTACACCAGTCCCTTCGGCATCCGAGGCGAGACCGCTGCCACCCCGTCCATGACACCGTTTCGGTTCCAGACTTCGGCCCATTCACCGTCCTTCAGTCCGATGGCAGCCGCATCCTCGACACTCACCCAGACGGTCGGGCCACCCCGGAACAGGGTGAGCATCAACAGATCGTCCTGATACTCCGAGTGGATGCTCCATTTGCTGTGGGGGGTCAGGTAGCGAACCGCAATGCTGTCGGAACCCAGGTTGTGCACCTGTGGGTACTTCTCCGTCATGTTCAGCGGTGGCCGGTAGATCGGCAGCATCTCGCCGTATTCCTTCATCCACTCGTGGTCCAGGAAGAACGAGATCCGGCCGGTGAGAGTGCGCCACGGCAATCGCTTCTCGACGTTGACGGCATATCCGGTGTACGCCTTCTGGCCGGAAACGTCGCCGGTCCAGTCCGGGGAGTTGATGACGTGCTGTGGCCGCTGACTCACGTCGTCCCAGGTGATCCTGGTGTCGCTTTGGCCTGCCACCATGTCGGACAGGTCCAGCCCGGAAACTTCTTCGGCGTCTCGCCAGAGCTCCAACGAGACCGCACCATTGGTGGCACCGGACAACGCCAACATGGTCTCGGCACAGTGTTGGTCGGTCGCCAACCGAGGTCGCCCGGCCGCGGGACCGGCGAGCACGGTTCCGTTCTTCTCGGCGAGCCACGCGACCTGGTCGGTGGGGACGCTGTGGTAGTCCTTCGCCGTGACACCTGCGGTATCGATGCGGGGCCCGAGTGCCTGCCACTTGGCGTGGACCGCCCCGTAGTCGCGTTCGACCACCACAAGTCTCGGCGCGTTCACCCCCGGAACCGGTCGCTTCCCGGGCACGCTCCAGTCGTCGACGCGACCCTGCGGTACCGTCAGTTCCCCGGGCGAGTCGTGGGCCAGTGAAACAGCCACGATGTCTCGACGGACCCCCAAGTGCCGACCAGCCAACTGGCTGAAGGCCTGCGCGATCGCGTCGAACGCGTCCCAGTCACTTCGACACTCCCACGGGGGGTCGATCGCCTTGTTGAACGAATGGACGAACGGGTGCAGGTCCGTGCAGGACAGGTCGTACTTCTCGTACCAGGTCGCAGCCGGAAAGATCACGTCAGCGAAGTTCGCTGTGCTGGTCATCCGAAAGTCCAGATTGACCATGAGGTCCAACTTGCCGATCGGGGCGTCCTCGCGCCACACGACTTCTTTGGGTCTGCGGTCCGGTGCGGTCTCGGCGGCATCTGCGTTAGCGGCACCACCCAGCAGATGCCGGATGAAGAACTCGTGACCCTTGCCCGACCCACCGAGGAGGTTGCTACGCCACACCATGAGCAGTCGAGGGAAGTTCACCGGGTTGTCCGGGTCTTCGACGCTGAACGTCAAAGAACCGTCGGCCAGCCGATCAACCACGTGCTCGACCGGTTCCTTACCCAGCGAGGCGGCCTCGTCTGCCAAGTCAAGCGGATTGGCGGCGAACGTCGGGTAGGTCACCTGCCATCCCAGTCTCACGGCCACGTTGAGGCAGTCCATGAAGGACCTGCCCTCGAACCGGCCATCGCCCAATGGTGATGCCAGATCGTCGGCCTGCCACACCTCGTAGCGCCACTGGTCGGTCGCCGTGTAGTAGTAGGCGGTTCCGTTGCACTGACGCGGTGGCGCACTCCAGTCCAGGGCGTGCGCCATGGTCACCCACCCGCCGTACGGCCGGATCGCCTCTTGACCCACATAGTGGTTCATTCCGCCGCCGTTGCGACCCACGGTGCCGCAGGTGATCAGCAACGTCAGGATGCAGCGATACACGGTGTCGGAGTTGAACCAGTGGTTGATGCCGGCACCCATGATGGCC
>CAZCRC010000309.1:0-2956 GCA_964500995.1 uncultured Actinomycetes bacterium | reverse complement strand
CACCCCCCGGGTGAGGCTAGGGTGCACGCCATGCCCCGAAGCGACGACAGATCTGGCGTCGAGACCGAAACCTGCCCCCTGTGCGGCGGGACCGGGACCGATTCTCACGGGCTGTGTCCGCTGTGCGGCGGCAGTGGCGTGGTGAAAGTCGGCAAGAGCACGCGGCGAGCGGCCTCGATGGTGTCGCCCGGC
The DNA here is from genome assembly GCA_964500995.1 of uncultured Actinomycetes bacterium. Taxonomy (GTDB): domain Bacteria; phylum Actinomycetota; class Actinomycetes; order S36-B12; genus CAIWTL01. Next base: position 2,764 of record CAZCRC010000309.1, on the reverse strand, counting down.
CGGATCAGGAGCCGCCCGGCCGATCCCGGTATGTCAGAGGTAACTCGCGAGGCACGCCAACACCAACTCCTAAGCCAGATGGAACAAACGATCCGCCAACTCGAGGGGGCAGATGACTCCCCAGCCATCCCCGCGACGTTGCGCGCGCTGAGGGTTCAGGTGGCGCATCTGCGCGATCATCCCAAGGATCGAACCCGCCCAGCTGTCCGTTCGATGGAACGGGCCCTGCGTGAAGCTCAGCAGGTCTTCGCCGACGGCGGGCTGACGGGCGTGGCCGGGATGCGAACGGAGGAAGCGTTCACCCAGCTCACCGAGATGCTGGCTGAACTGCTCGGCCTGGCCCACGTGGGCCGCTAGGCTTCCCAGCCTGATACGAGGAGATGTTATGCGACGCCATCGCACTGCCCCCAGTGCTGCCGCCGTCGGGGGATCCGTTCTCTTGGCCCTCGCCGCCCTCAGTGCCTGCAGCTCGAATTCGGGGTCCGACTCGTCGTCGCCGACCGCCTCGCCGCACAGTTCAACCGCCAACAAGAACGGGCAGCCCGCCTGCCAGAAGAAGCCCATGAAACAGGCACTGATGTCGGCCGGAGCCCCGATCGCCAAGATCTCCGGAAAGCCCGTCTGTTCCGGCGGCTGGGCAGGCGCCTACTACATCCTCGACGGGAACGGGGACAAGGAACGGGCCATGTTCAAGGCCAAGAACGGCGCGTGGACGGTGGTGCCCGGCAGCGACGTGAACGCCTACTGCCAGCCGGGTGACGACACGGTTCCGGCCGCCGTCACCGCGATCTCCTGCGTCACCTGAGCCATCGACGGGCAGCCGGAGACGAAGAACACGTGCCCAGGTCCCTCCGGCGGCGTGACCACCCACGGCCCCTCGGTACCCTTGGGCCATGCGTAAGGTTCTGATTGCCAACCGTGGTGAGATCGCTGTCCGAGTGGCGCGTGCGTGCAAGGACGCCGGCATTGCGTCGGTGGCGATCTACGCCGACCCCGACCGCGACGCCCTGCATGTCAGGGAAGCCGACGAGGCGTTCGCCTTGGGCGGCTCGACCGCTGCTGAGTCCTATCTGGTGATCGACAAGATCCTGGCGGCGGCCAAGGAGTCGGGGGCGGATGCGATTCACCCGGGGTACGGCTTCCTATCCGAGAACGCCGAATTCGCTCAGGCGGTCATCGATGCCGGCCTCACCTGGATCGGCCCGCCACCCCACGCGATTCGCGACCTGGGGGACAAGGTCTCGGCGCGACATATCGCGCAACGCGCTGGCGCGCCGCAGGTCGAAGGCACCCCGGACCCGGTGGACAGCGCCGACGAGGTCGTCACCTTCGCCAAGGAGCACGGCCTTCCCATCGCGATCAAAGCGGCGTTCGGCGGCGGTGGCCGCGGTCTGAAGGTCGCCCGCACCCTCGAAAAGATTCCTGAGTTGTACGACTCCGCCGTCCGCGAAGCCGTCGCTGCCTTCGGTCGCGGTGAGTGCTTCGTGGAGCGCTACCTGGACAACCCCCGTCACGTCGAGACTCAGGTCCTGGCCGACCAGCATGGCAACGTGGTGGTCGTGTCCACCCGCGACTGCTCCCTGCAGCGTCGGCACCAGAAACTCGTCGAAGAGGCCCCCGCGCCGTTCCTGACGGACGCGCAGGTGGAAGAGTTGTACCGCGCCTCGAAGGCCATCATCAAAGAGGCGAACTACTACGGGGCAGGAACGTGTGAGTTCCTGGTCGGTATCGACGGCACGATCTCGTTCCTCGAGGTGAACACCCGGCTGCAGGTCGAGCACCCCGTCAGCGAAGAGGTCGCCGGGATCGATCTGGTCCGCCAGCAGTTCCGCATCGCCGATGGCGAGGAACTCGGATTCGACGACCCGCCGCTGCGGGGGCATTCCTTCGAGTTCCGCATCAACGGCGAGGATCCGGGCCGCAACTTCCTACCCGCCCCCGGTCAGTTGGACGTCTGGGCGCCACCCAGCGGACCGGGTGTGCGTTGGGACGGCGGCTTCCTGCCCGGCGACGTGATCGGTGGCAACTTCGACTCGCTGCTCGGCAAACTCATCGTCACGGGCGCCACCCGGCAGGAGGCGCTGGAGCGCTCCCGCCGGGCCCTGGATGAGTTCGCGGCCGACGGAATCGCCACGGCCCTGACCTTCCACCGTGTTGTCGTGCGAGACCCCGCGTTCGCGCCCGAGGACCCCGATACGCCGTTCAGCGTGCACACGCGCTGGATCGAGACCGAGTTCGACAACCAGATCCCGCCCTACAGCGGGGGCGCGAGCGACCCGGCCGAGCCGGAGTCGCGCGAGACGGTCGTGGTCGAGGTCGGCGGCAAGCGCCTCGAGGTCTCCCTTCCCGCCGGACTCGGTGGCCTGGCCGGTTCAGCCGGACCCGCCAAGAAGGCTCCTGCCCGCAAGAAGTCCAAGGCGGCCGGCGGTCCCGGCGGCAACTCGGTGACGGCTCCGATGCAGGGGACGATCGTCAAAATCGCCGTCGATGAGGGCCAGGCCGTCGAAGAGGGCGAGCTGGTTCTGGTCCTGGAAGCCATGAAGATGGAGCAGCCGATCAACGCCCCCAAGGCGGGGACGGTCGCCAATATCGCGGCCGAGGTGGGAGCCACGGTTGCCAACGGCGCGGTGCTCATGGAGATCAACGACTGATCGAGCCCGGGTGCGGATGAGTCGGGCAGTTGCTCGCTCATCGAGGAACCCATGCCTGCCACCCGTTACCGTGGCTCCATGTATGCAACCGGACGACGGGCATTCGTGAGTGC
>CAZCRC010000308.1:1396-2961 GCA_964500995.1 uncultured Actinomycetes bacterium | reverse complement strand
AGTCGTTGTACTTCTGGTTCGACAGGGCCTTGATGGGGGTCGTGTAGAAGCAACTGCGCCCGGCTTCGATCGCCAGGTGCACGGCGAATTCACCCACGACGGTCTTACCCGCGCCGGTGGGGGCTGCGACGAGGACTCCCCGGCCATCAGCGAGCGCCTCGCACGCGGCCACCTGGAACGGGTCCAGGGGGAAGTCATAGAGCCGCTGGAACGATGCCAGCCCGGTGCGTTCCTGACGGGATCGCTTCTTGGCCGCCGCGTAGCGTTCGGCTGGACTGGTCATACAGACAGCCTATGGGCGTTGGTGGGACGCTCAGGACCCGAGCGTGCTGTCCTTGGGGACAACGACCCGAAGCGCTCCCGGCTGGATGCTCACATCGGCGGGCAGGGGGCCGATCCGCTCGCCGTCTGCGTACACGATCTGGCCGGGAGCATCGAGGGTGATCTCGCGACCGTTCAGCTGGCTCACCGAAGGATGATTGACGTGGGTGCCCTTGTACACCGAGGGGAACACCCGCAAGAACGTGAACTTGCTGACCTCGTGCAACCAGGTCAACGTCAGTTCGCCGTCGTCGGGCTTGGCCCCCGCACACACCTGCATCCCGCCGCCGTACGACGTGCCGTTTCCGACCGCGACGAGCATGCCTGTATCGCGGATCTCCTCACCGTCGACGACGACCCGGTAGGGCACCGGCTTGAAGGTCCCGAGCTCGGCAACGATGCCGACCAGGTAGCGGGCCTCGCCCTTGGGCCAGCGCATCTTGTTGGCGCGTTCGTTCACGCAGGAGTCGAACCCGCTGGATAGGACACCAAGGAACCAACGGTCCGAACCGTCGGCCGTGGTGACTCGACCCAGGTCGACCTTGCGCACCGTGTAGTCGGCGATGACGTCCACGCAGGCCTCGATGTCGTCCAGCGGAAGACCCAGCAGGCGGGCATTGTCGTTGCCGGTGCCGAGGGGAATCACGGCGAGCGGGGTCTCGGTGCCCGCGACGGCCTGGATGCCCAGGTTGATCGTGCCGTCGCCGCCGGCGGCCACGATGGCGTCGACACCGTCGGCGACCGCCTTCTGCGCCATCGCGAGCGACTCCTCGGCGGAGCCCGCCACCAGCAGTGCGGCGTCGATACCGCGCCGATGCAGCAGGGCACCCAGTTCAGGGGCGGATTTGCCGCCCTTGCCCTTGCCTGCTGCGGGATTGACGATTACGCCGACCGTGAGTGCCATGGCGTAAAGATAGGCGGTCCCCGCCCTCATGTGCGGCACCACCCACCGGTCGGACCGCGGCACAACGATTCGCCGGTGGTCTGCCGCGATGTCAGTCGACGGGGGTGGGGTCCTCGATGGACGAGATCTCGTCGTCGGCCAGGTCGGCGGTGACATCGGCGTTGCGTTTGCGCTTGTCATTCAGCCAGGCAATGGCCATGACGATCGCGAGAAGCCCCATGATCGGTACGGCCAAGATCAGCATGGTGAACGGATTGCCGTCCGGCGTGGCGACTGCCGCGAAGACGATGGTGCCCAGCAGGATCCAGCGCCAGGCACTGATCAGCGCTTTGGCCGGCAG
>CAZCRC010000308.1:0-1296 GCA_964500995.1 uncultured Actinomycetes bacterium | reverse complement strand
CCCGGGGTGACGAAGCGCCACACCTGATACAGCCACACCGGCGACGACAGCAGGATTCCGGCCACCACCGTGACCTGCAATTGCAGCACGAAGGGGTCGACAACGCCGGTCAACGCCAGCTGGACGTCCTGGCCGTTGGCCCTGGCTTCGTCCACCACGGACATGAACGGAGCGTCGATGAAGTCGAAGATCTGCGGGTAGTAGAACCACGCGATGACTGATCCGACGGTGATGGCCAGAACGGCCTTGAACAGTCGACTGCGCAGTTCACGCAGGTGGTCGGCCAACGGCATGGTGCCGTCGGGGGCGACCTCAGGATCGCGCCGCTTCATGGCGAGGGGTCAGGAGGCGGTGGGCTTGGACTGGCCCTCGGCGGTGTCGGGCGCCGGGTTCGGAACGGCGGGCTGGGCGACGGTCGGCGCTGCCGGAGGCGTCACGATGGGTGGTTGTTCCGCGGCGGTGGCGGGCAGCGCCGGTTGATCAGCAGCAGCAGCGTCGTCATCGTCGCGGAGACCCTTGGTCTCGGTCTTGAGGATGCGCGCCGAGCGCCCGAGGCTGCGTGCCATGTCCGGCAACCGCTTGGCCCCGAACAACAGCAGGATCAGCACAAGGATGATGAGCCATTCGGCTCCTTGCGGAAAGCGCATGCGCCTCACCTTTCACGGCACGGGAACCTGCCCAGCGTAACCTCTCCCGGCTGGGCAGGGGTAGCGCCGCAGGTGCGCGTCAGCGAAAGGGGTGATGGGTCAACGACCCGAGGCGGTCTCGGTGGACAGGACCTCGACCAGGGCGTCGACCGCTCCCAGGTTGAGGCCGAAGTCAATCAGGTCATCAGCCCCGATGGGCGGACCGAAGTGCAGTTCGAGGGCTTCGGCGGGCACGTGCACGCGCTCCACCGTGACGCCAGCACCGCGGAGCAGCGTCACGACTTCGTCGTCGGCGCTCTTGGTCACCTCGTCCTCGCAGTTGGGGCAGGCGAACGAGTACGTCGCCCAGCCCGCGGCCGGGGCAACAACGACGTTGATGTCCCGCGGCTTCAGGTCGACGTCACCACATGTCGGGCAAGTGGCCTTGATGGTTGTCATCGCCATTGCCTCCTTGATCACTCCAGGGCTGCTGTAGAGCACTGTGATCGGAAGCATTGCCAGAATCCTTGAGGAATGCCTGCTGGGATCCGGGCCATTAGTCCGTTCGGTACGGACGTGTCAGGCTTTTCTGGCGCAAATCGGGCGCGATAGTACCGTCCGATTCGCCCTATGTAGGCGATTGACTACGCAAGGTGGTCAAAGTGTTACT
>CAZCRC010000307.1:0-2962 GCA_964500995.1 uncultured Actinomycetes bacterium | reverse complement strand
AAGCGGCTCATAATCGCTGTGTCGTGGGTTCAAGTCCCGCCTCCGCTACCCCTCAGTTTCCGTCAGCATCAGTCCCGAAAGGCGCATCCCATGGCCAAGGCCAGCGACGTTCGTCCCAAGATCACCCTGGCCTGTCAGGAGTGCAAGGAGCGCAACTACATCACCAAGAAGAACCGGCGCAACAACCCGGACCGCTTGGAGTTGAAGAAGTTCTGCTCGCGCTGCAACGCATCGACGGTGCACAAGGAGACCCGCTGATCCCCTGACCTGCGAGTGATCACCGCCGTGTAGGTTCGGCGGTGAACCGACCTCGGAGGTAGAACATGGGGCGTCTGGACGACCGGGTGGCGATCGTGACCGGTGGTGGTCGCGGAATCGGCCGGGCCACATGCGTGCGGCTCGCCTCGGATGGCGCAGCTGTGGTGGTCAACGACATCGACGAAGGTCCGGCGAGCGAGACCGTCGACCTCATCACCGCCGCTGGGGGGCGAGCGATCGCCGTCATCGCCGACACGGTGGATCTGGCGCAGGCGCAGCAGTTGACGGCCCGAGCCGTCGAGGAGTTCGGCGCATTGGACATCGTCGTCAACAACGCCGGCACGACTCGCGACAAGATGTTCCACGGCCTCGATGACGAACTCTTCGACTTCGTCGTCGACACCAATCTGCGCACCGGATTCCACACCACGCTGGCGGCGATGCCGTACTTGCGCGAGGTCGCCAAGGCCGAGATCCAGGAACACGGCAAGCCCAGTCATAACCGCAAGATCGTGTTCACGTCCAGCGTCGCTGCGCTCATGGGCAATCCCGGTCAGTTCAACTACACCGCCGCCAAGGGGGCGGTCATCGCGACGACCAAGACCCTGGCTCGCGAACTGGGACCCTTCGGCATCAACGTCAACGCGGTGGCTCCAGGGTTCGTCGAGACCCGGCTCACCGCGGCCAAGTCAGCTGGGCAGACCCACGGAATCCCCGAGGAGATGCGCACCATGGCCCGCGCGATGATCTCGTTGGGGCGCCTGGGTGAGCCGGAGGACATCGCGAACGTCACGGCCTTCCTGGTGTCATCCGATGCCGACTTCGTGTCCGGAGTGACGATCCCCGTCACCGGCGGGCAACTGGGCGGCATGTGATGGCGATCAACCCAGCCTTCATCGGCAAGGCGTACCCGGCCACACCGGGGTACCTGGTGGGCCGTGAGCACATCCGCGACTTCGCGACCGCGATCGGCGACCACAACCCGGCATTCCACAATGTCGACGCGGCCCAGGAACTCGGCTACGACGACCTGATCGCGCCGCCGACGTTTCCGTTCACCCTGACTATGAAGGCCATGGCCATGGCCATGTTCGACCCGGATCTGGGTCTGGACTATGGCCGTGTGGTCCACGGTGAGCAGCACTTCGAGTTCGAACGCCCGATCTGCGCGGGTGACGAGTTGACGGTTCACACCGTCATCGCGGACATTCGGGCTGCGGGTTCCAACGAGTTCCTGACCACCAGGAGCGAGGTCCGCACGACCGACGGGGAGTTGGTCGTCACCACCCAGGAAGTCATCGTGTCCCGTGGGACCGCGGGGGAGGGTCAATGATCACGTACGACGACGTCTCGGTGGGAGACGAACTTCCCCCGCTGCGCGCCCGGCTGCAGCGAGTCAACCTGATCATGTACGCCGGGGCCAGCGGCGACTTCAACCCGATCCACTGGAACGAGCGGATCGCGACAGCGGTGGGTCTGCCGAACGTCATCGCCCACGGGATGCTCACCATGGCCACCGCCGGCCGGGTCGTGACCGAGTGGGTGGGTGACCCCGGCGCGATCGCGTCCTACAGCGTGCGTTTCAGCCGTCCGGTGGTGGTGCCCGACGATGACTCGGGCGCAACGGTCCACGTGAGCGCAGTGGTGGCGGAGAAGCTTCCCGGGGGGCGGGTCGCGATCGACATCACGGCGACCAGCGACGACGCCGAGGTCCTCAAGCAGGCCCGCGCGGAGGTCCTGCTCCGGCTGTGATGGCTGTGGTGAGGGCCGTTCGTCACAACCGAGCAGCCATTGTGGCGGCCAACTGCTCCCCATGCTGCGGGGTGGCTCCCTCGACGCCCACCTGCACCTGGGCGAATGTCCCGTCCACCAGAATGCCCACCACCGGCGCATCGTAGGTGTCGGCAATGACCAGGTACGCCTTCTCGGCGCCCGGGATCTCGATGGGCTTCGCCTTGCCGCCGAAGTAGGCGGGGGCAAGGTCCACGTTCGTCGTGAACGACTCCGCGCCGTCAGCGCGGGAGAGGGCGACATCAACGATGGCCGTCATGTCATCGCTGGTGTACTTGCAGTCGCCCACCTGGCGGGCGTCGTCGTTGGTCGCCTGCCCGGCGGTGAACGTGGTTCCGAGCACGGCATTGATTTCGTCGGCGGTGAGCAGGGTGCAGGGATCGGACAGGTCGGCGGGGGCGACCGTCGGGACGTTCTGAGTGGCCGATTCGCTGGGAGCGGCGGGCGTCTCGCTGGTGGGGGAGCAGGCCGCCAGAAGCAGTGCGGTCAACAGGACAGGGACAGTGGCACGCTTCATCGGGATCTCGTCGGGTGGTCGGCTCTCCCACGATAGGTGCCCGACGACCCGCACGGTCATGTCGGCTTTGGGTCTGAAATGGGCGGGTGGCTCCTCGATGAATCCGAGGAAGCCACCCGCCCTGACGATGATCAGGCAGGTCAGTAGCCGACCGCCTTGACGCCCCTTTGACGTCATCTCGAGACAGCTCTCAGCGGCGTCGATGGCGTTCTCCTGTGCCAGCGTCAACTCAACGGCGGGATCCTCTGCTGGTGGGGCGGGGAGAGGCTGGGTCTTCTCCACCTGATCTGTTGTCGTTGGTGACGTAGACGAAGAGGTGGTGTCACCTGAGGTGACCATGGCGCCGAACATCAGCAGGGCGACGAAGCCACCGCCCAATCCCAAGGCGAGCTTCTT
>CAZCRC010000306.1:0-2969 GCA_964500995.1 uncultured Actinomycetes bacterium | reverse complement strand
CGGGCTCGGTTCCTGATGCTGTCCCTGATGCGCCGCGCGGCGGAGCGCAACATCGGGATCCCCACACTGCGCAGCACCGACTACATCAACTCCATCCCGCCCCAACTGGAACCGGCATTCCCCGGCGACGAACACATCGAGCGCCGCATCCGCGCCTACATCCGCTGGAACGCCGCGATCATGGTGCACCGGGCGCAGCGGCCCGGAATCGGAGTCGGCGGGCACATCTCGACCTACGCGTCGTCGGCGTCGCTGTATGAGGTCGGCTTCAACCACTTCTTCCGCGGCCAGGACCACCCAGGCGGCGGTGATCAGGTCTTCTTCCAAGGACACGCCGCGCCCGGCTTCTACGCCCGGGCCTACCTCGAAGGCCGCCTGACGGAGCATCAACTCGACGGCTTCCGCCAAGAACTGTCCCACCCCGGAGGGGGCCTGCCGTCCTACCCCCACCCCCGCCTGATGCCGGACTTCTGGCAGTTCCCCACCGTCTCGATGGGGCTGGGCCCGCTGGACGCCATCTATCAGGCTCGCTTCAACCGCTACCTGCTTCACCGCGGCATCAAGGACACCTCGCAACAGCGGGTGTGGGCATTCCTCGGTGACGGCGAGACCGACGAGCCGGAATCGCTCGGCGCGATCGGACTGGCCGCGCGCGAGAACCTGGACAACTTGACGTTCGTCATCAACTGCAACTTGCAGCGACTCGATGGCCCGGTGCGCGGCAACGGCAAGATCATTCAGGAGCTTGAGTCGTTCTTCCGCGGCGCAGGGTGGAACGTCATCAAGGTCGTATGGGGCCGCCAGTGGGACGACCTGCTGGCCCGTGACGACGAGGGCGCGTTGGTGAACCTGATGAATGTCACGCCCGATGGCGACTTCCAGACATACAAGGCGGAAAGCGGCGAGTACATCCGTGAGAACTTCTTCGGACGTGACCCTCGCACCGCTGGACTCGTCGCGGACATGTCGAACGACCAGATCTGGGCCCTGCAACGCGGTGGCCACGACTATCACAAGCTCTACGCCGCCTATGCCGCGGCAACGGCCCACACGGGGCAGCCGACCGTGATCCTGGCCAAGACGATCAAGGGGTGGACCCTGGGGTCCCACTTCGAGGGCCGCAACTCCACCCACCAGATGAAGAAGCTGACCCACGAGGACCTGAAGGTGTTCCGCGATCGGCTGTACCTGGACATCCCCGACTCGGCCATCGACGAATACCTGCCGCCGTACTACACGCCCGGGCCGGACCACGAGCACATCCAGTACCTGCGTGAGAAGCGCGCGGCTCTGGGTGGTTCCGTGCCCACCCGCAGACACTCAGCCGGCTCGCTCCCCCAGCCGCCGGAATCGACGTTCGACGTCATGAAGCGGGGGTCGGGCAAGCAACTGGTGGCCACGACGATGGCGTTCGTGCGGCTGCTTAAGGAACTGGTGCGAACTCCTGAGATGGGGGCCCGATTCGTGCCCATCATCCCCGACGAGGCGCGCACGTTCGGCATGGACAGCCTGTTCCCAACCCTGAAGATCTACTCCCCCCACGGTCAGACCTATACGTCGGTCGACCGGGAGTTGATGCTGTCGTACAAGGAGGCCGTCGAGGGACAGATCCTGCACGAGGGCATCAACGAGGTGGGCTCCGTCGGGTCGTTCCTGGCGGCGGGCACGTCGTACTCCACCCACGGCGAGCCGATGATTCCGGTGTACATCTTCTACTCGATGTTCGGCTTCCAGCGCACCGGCGACTCGTTCTGGGCGGCCCTGGACCAGATGGCCCGTGGATTCATCCTGGGTGCCACAGCGGGACGTACCACCCTCAACGGTGAGGGACTGCAGCATCAGGACGGTCACTCGCTGCTGCTGGCCGCCACGAACCCGGCCGTCGTCGCCTACGACCCCGCCTACGGGTACGAACTCGGCCACATCGTGCGCGATGGACTGCGCCGCATGTACGGCGACGATCCCGAGAATGTCTTCTACTATCTGACCGTCTACAACGAGCCCATCGCACAGCCTGCCGAACCCGCTGACGTCGATGTCGAGGGCATTCTGCGCGGCATGCACCTCGTCAGTCCCGCCGCGCCCGCAGCTGGCCCGCGGGCACAGGTCCTGGCCAGTGGGGTGGGGGTCCCGTGGGCACTGCGGGCGCAACAGCTTCTCGCCACCGAGTGGGGTGTCCATGCCGATGTGTGGTCAGTGACGTCGTGGAACGAGTTGCGCCGCGACGGCCTCGCGTGCGACCGCGCCCACCTGATGGACCCCACCGCACCCAGGACCACGCCGTACGTGACCCAACGCCTCGAGGGTCGCCCCGGACCTGTGGTGGCGGTGTCGGACTACATGCGCGCCGTTCAGGAGCAGATCCTGCCGTGGGTGCCGCAGGACTTCCATGCCCTGGGCACGGACGGTTGGGGCCAGTCGGACACCCGCGGCGCATTGCGACGGCACTTTCTGGTCGACGCTGAATCCATCACCGTGGCGACGCTGCAGGCGTTGGCGGATCGCGGCGAGATCGATTCGGCGACTGTGGCCACGGCGTTCGAACGATACCGACTTGATGACCCGGCCGCCGCCGACGCGGGAAACACTGAGGGCAGCGGCTGACGGCCGGACTGGGACGCGCAGTATGCGCGGACCAGTGGATTGAGGATGATGGAACCGTGGCTGCCAACGATCGCTATCTGACGTACCTATCCTCGGAGCGGGCCGCGCGGAACATGTATCGCGCACTCGCAGAGTTGACCACGGGCGACCGCCGCGAGGCCTTGCTCGAACTTGCTGACATCGAACAGCGTCACGCCGACCACTGGGCGAGCCTCATCATCGAGAAGGGCGGTACGCCACCGGACGACGACGCCGGTGTGGCTCCCGACGACCAAGAACTATTGGATCGGGCCCGTCGCCTGTCTCTGGATGTCGTTCTGCCCGACCTGGAGCAGGCCGAACGCGACGCCCAGGGGATCTACGAC
>CAZCRC010000305.1:0-3000 GCA_964500995.1 uncultured Actinomycetes bacterium | reverse complement strand
ATCGGCCACCGTCAGGTTGAGCACCAGGTCGGCGCCCACTTCGTTGGCGAACGACGCTCGGGCAGTCTCATCGTTGGGATCCAGCGCAGGTGGCGTTGTCAGCGACCGGGTCACCATGACCTGGGTACCCAACGCGATGAGCCGGCCCTCGACGCGTGCCGACAGGTCTGCGCAGATCGCGGCTCCACTGGCGCCGGAACCGGGGTCCAGCACCACGACCTTGCCCCGCACGCCTGTCTGGATCTCGTGCAGCGAGTACTTCTCGCGTACCGCGTGACCGGACTGTCGTCCGACCGTCCGGTTGAGTTGGCCCAGGGCACGAAACGTGGCCGGACCGCAGACGCCGTCGGGACGGATGCCGGTGTTGCGCTGGAACTCCCGGATCGCAGCGTCGGTCTGCGGGCCCAGGTGCCCGTCCTCGCGGCCACACGGGAAGCCCAGCGCGTTGAGTCGCTGCTGCAGGGCCAGGACGTCCTCGCCCACGGTCGGGTGGGCCGCGGCGAACGACAGGATCCGGTCGCCGAGCCGCCAGCGGGCTTCTTCCAACCGGCGGAACGTCTCGGGTCCGACGACGCCGTCGACGGTGATGCCCCGTTGCCGCTGGAACTCCCGAACGGCGGCCTGAACCGCTTCGTCATACTCCGCACTGACCAGTGCCGTTGTCGCCCACTCGGCGGGTTCTGCGACCTCGGCCAATGGCCCGCTGCGCAGCGGATCGTCCCCGGCGTGCTGCTGGGCGTACTGCGACCCGGGCAGAAGTCCCAGGCGGGCGAGTCGGGCGCGGACTTCGGCGACCGCAGGTCCGCGGTCGCCCAACTTGAACCCCGTCACAGGAACTCGGCGAGATCCTTCAGCAGGGCCTGCTTGGGCTTGGCCCCCACGATCTGCTTGACGACCTGGCCGCCCTGGTAGACGTTCAAGGTCGGGATGCTGACGACGCCGTAGCTGGCCGCCGTCTGGGGGTTCTCGTCCACGTTCAACTTCACGACGCTGATCTTGTCGGCGTTCTCGCCGGCGATCTCGTCCAGGATCGGGGCGACCATACGGCAGGGTCCGCACCACTCGGCCCAGAAGTCCACGATGACAGGCTTGTCGGCCTGCAGAACGTCCTCGACGAATGAGGCGTCAGTCACTGCCTTGGTGTGTGCACCCACGGTGTCTCCTTCTTCGGTGATCTCACGATAGGTGAGAAGGGGGGTCGAGCGGAACGGGCGCGCGGGCCCGTTCGCCCCGAGCGGTCAGTCCGACAGGCTCGCGAGGAACCGTTCGGCGTCGAGCGCGGCCGAGCAGCCGGTACCCGCAGCGGTGATGGCCTGGCGGTACGTGTGGTCGACCAGGTCGCCGCACGCGAACACCCCGGTCACGTCGGTGCGGGTCGACGGGTGTTCGACGACGACGTAGCCCTCACCGTCCAACTGCACCTGGCCCTTGACCAGCTCCGAGCGCGGATCGTGCCCGATCGCGATGAACAACGCCGTGATGGGGAGTTCGCGCTCAGCGCCGGTCACGGTGTCGCGCAGGGTCACTCCGGTGAGTTTGTCCCCGCCGTTGATCGCCGCGACCGCGCTGTTCCACGCAAACTCGATCTTGGGGTTCGCCATGGCCCGCTCCGCCATGATCTTGCTGGCGCGCAACTCGTCGCGGCGGTGAATGACCGTGACCTTGTCGGCGAACCGCGTCAAGAACATGGCTTCTTCGAGGGCCGAGTCGCCGCCACCCACCACGGCGATGTTGCACCCGCGGAAGAAGAACCCATCACAGGTGGCGCACCAGGAGACACCGTGGCCGCTCAGGCGGTCCTCATCCGGCAGGCCGAGCTTTCGGTAGCCGGAGCCCATGGCCAAGATCAGGGCACGAGCGTGGTGCTCGGTGCCGTTGCCGTCCACGACGGTCTTGATGGGGCCGTCGGCCCGGATCTCGCAGATGTCATCGGTGACCAGTTCGGCACCGAAGCGCTCAGCTTGGGCGCGCATCTGGGACATGAGGTCAGGACCCATGATCCCCTCGGCGAAGCCGGGAAAGTTCTCGACCTCGGTGGTGTTCATCAGGGCCCCGCCCGCGGTGACAGCGCCCTCGAACACGAGGGGCTGAAGTTGGGCGCGGGCGGCATAGACCGCAGCGGTGTATCCCGCCGGGCCGGAGCCGACGATGATCAGATTCCGGATATCGGTCACAAGTGGTCCTTCCAGGGCATCTCGACGAGGGTAGTCGCCTTCCGCTCCCCCTGAAACGACGAGGGGCTGGGGATCATTCCGGGTCGTCACTGCAGTAGCGCGATCCAGCGACCGGCCTCGTTACGTCGAGCACTCACCCGGCGCCGCTGAGCCACGACCCGGCATGAACCATGTCCATCTCGTGTTTACGTATGTAAACTGAACTGTGGATGTGGACTGGAGCCACGGTGCCGAACACATGTGGCAGCGGCATGGCGTCACCGTCGAACAGGCCAACGAGGCCGTCGCCGATGTGGACGCACTGCTGTTCGACCCGGATCCAAAGAGCCGGTCAGGAACCAGTGCTCGGCTGCTGGGCTACAGCGCCAGCCGTGGACGTGTGCTGGTCGTGATCCTGGTCCACCGCCAAGACCAGGCCACCGGCTGGTGGGGCGCCAACGCGTGGGACGCCAACAGCACCGACACCGCCACCTACCGTAAGGAGAACCTTCATGACGAACCCAGCTGAAGCCGTGCGGCAGGCCGCGATGGAAGCCGAGAACACCGCTGAGGCGCCAATGCCCAGCAACGCCAAGCCCACCCGACCCAACAAGTCCATTCCAGTAGCGGTCCGGCTAGCCCCCGACGACGTAGCCGCTATCGAGGAACTCGCGACCGCCATGGGTGTGCCCACATCCACCGTCATCCGCGGCTGGATCCAGCAAGGCCTAGCAACCAGTCGAGACACCACTGTCACCGCAGCACTGGATCAGATCACCGCAGACATCCAGCGCCTCCGCGGCCTCGTGTCCTGACTTCAGCCGTGGGGAGTCGAGTACCGCCCCGT
>CAZCRC010000304.1:0-3002 GCA_964500995.1 uncultured Actinomycetes bacterium | reverse complement strand
GGACCTGTTCCAACTGGTGGACGATGAGCGTCAGGTTCGGGTGATCTACACCGCCAAGGGCATGAACAACCTGCAGTTCGCCACGGATGAGTGGCTGCGTTCCAAGTACGGTGTCCCCGGTCGGCTGTATGCCGACATGTCGCTGATGCGGGGCGACTCCAGCGATGGTCTCCCCGGCGTCAGTGGTGTCGGTGAGAAGACCGCGGCCTCACTCGTCGAGCGATTCGGTGGCATCGACGACATCATGGCCGCCGCCCGCGACGACAGCACCCAGTTGCAGCCCGGACTCCGGCGCAAACTGTTGGCCGCCACTGACTACGTGACAGCGGCCGACCCGGTGGTTCGGCTCAATCACGAGGTCCCGGTGCCCACGGTGAACGCCACTCTGCCCCGCCGTCCCGCTGATCCGGCGACGCTGGTGGAACTGGTGGACGCCTACGACCTCGAAAGCCCGATGAATCGGCTCTTGACGGCTCTCGACCGCTGAGGCCGTGGCGTTACTCGCGCACGGACGAGTAGGCGATGACTCCGCGGTCGATCAGGTCAGCCGCGATCCGCGCTTGCTCGGCCACGGGGCGTCCGGCTGCGGCTTGGATCACCTGACCGAGCAAGTCGATGACCTGCTTCGTCCACCGCACGAAGTCGCCGGCGGTCAGATCGGACTCCCACAGCACGGAGTCCAGGGAGCGGCCCTGCGCCCAGCGCAACATCGGCCACGCCAGGCCCAGATCCGGATCGGGCAGTGTGTTCACCCCGAACTCGGCCTCGAGGGTCTTGAGCTGTTCCCACGTGCGCAGGAGGCCGTCGATGGCTTCCCCGGCCCCTCCGCTGGGTAGGCGGGCCGCGGATCCGTCGTCCTTGCCACGGGACTCGTACACCAGGACCGCGCACACACTGGCCAGGTCGACCGCGGACAGGTGGTCCCAGGCGCCGGACCGAAGCACCTCGGCCACGACCAGATCGGTGTCGCCGTAGATGCGTGCGAGCATCCGCCCGTCGTCGGTCACCACCGTGCCACCGTCGGCGAGGTAGCCGCGGGACTCCAGCAGCGCGCAGATCCGGTCGAACAGGCGCGAGATCGTCGCCGTGCGGGATTCGACGCGTCGGCGGAGCCCATCGGTGCGGCGCTGCAGTTTGTGGAACCGTTCCCCCCAGCGGGCGTGTTCCTCGCGTTCGTCGCAACCGTGACAAGGATGCTGCCGCAGACGTCGGCGCAGGTCGGCGATCTGGTCGTCGTGGGCGGTCGGAGTCGACGCGGGACGGCCCGCGTCGGGTAGGTCGCGGGCCACGGATCGCAACTGATCGGCCAACTGCTGCCGAGCCGTGGCGGACCGGGCGCTGAAGTTCTTGCCGACGCGGATGTTGGCCAGGGCCTCGGCGCCGTCGGGAAAGTCAGCAAGTCCCAACCGACGGACCCGCTTGTCCAGGTCGATCGCCACCAGCCGGGGATCGACGGCCTCGTCAGGGACAGCAGCCTCGACAATGACGGCAGGCCCGGAGCGGCGTCCGCGCGCAACCCGGATCACATCGCCCCGCCGCAAGGCCCGCAGCGACGACTCGGCACGCTCCCGACGTGCCGCGCGGTTGCGCCGTTCCCCATCCCGCTCCAGCGTGCGCAGTTGGTCGCGCAGCGCCGCGTACTCGGTGAAGTCCCCCAGGTGGCATTCCATCGCACTGCGGTAGCCGGCCAACGCCTCGTCGTTGCGTCGGATCTCGGCGGCGACGTTCACGATCGACGCGTCCGCCTGGTACTGGGCGAACGAGCTCTCCAGCAGCGCCTTGGCTCGGTCCCGGCCGGTGGTTGCGACCAGGTTGACGGCCATGTTGTACGACGGGCGGAAACTGGACCGCAGCGGATAGGTGCGGGTACTGGCCAGGCCAGCCAGACTGCGCGGATCCAGGCCGCGGTGCCACACCACCACGGCATGCCCCTCGACGTCGATCCCACGACGGCCCGCACGGCCGGTGAGTTGGGTGTATTCGCCGGGGGTCAGGTCGACGTGGGTCTCGCCGTTCCACTTGACCAACCGCTCCAGGACAACGCTTCGCGCCGGCATGTTGATGCCCAGAGCCAGTGTCTCCGTGGCGAACACCATGCGCACGAGGCCGCGCTGGAACAGGGCCTCGACCACCTCTTTGAACAGCGGAACCATGCCCGCGTGGTGAGCGGCGACGCCACGTTCCAGCGCATACAGCCAATCGTCGAATCCGAGCGCGTCGAGGTCACGGGGATCAACTCGGGCACATGCCGCTTCGGCGTAGTCGCGGATTTCGGCCCGTTCCGGTTCGGTGGTGAGTCGGGTGCCCGCGTGTAGGCACTGTTCCACCGCGGCGTCACACCCGGCCCGGCTGAAGATGAACGAGATCGCGGGCAACAGGTTCGCGTGATCCAGTCGGCGGACCAACGCGGGACGTGACACGCGATCGTCGCGCCGGGGGCGACGACCGCCCCGCTGGGGTCGGCCGCGGCTCGAACCGCGTTCCTGCCGCTCGCGGCGGGCTTCCTCCTGCGCCAGGTGCAGCAGTTCCGGGTTGACCTGGCGTTGGTCGTCGTCGACGAAGAGGTCGTGCAGGTGGGTGCCCACCAGTACGTGTTGCCACAGCGGCACGGGCCGGTACTCCTCGACGATCACGTCGGTGGGGCCGCGGACCGTTCCCAACCAGTGACCGAACTCCTCGGCATTGCTGACCGTGGCAGACAGCGCCGTGATCGTGACGCTGTCGGGCAGGTGGATGATCACCTCTTCCCACACTGCGCCGCGCGACCGGTCCGCCAGGTAATGGACCTCGTCCATCACCACATGCGCCAGGTCCTGGAGCGAGGTGGACTGCGCGTAGATCATGTTGCGCAGCACCTCGGTGGTCATGACCACGACGGGAGCGTCGGAGTTGACGCTGTTGTCACCCGTGAGAAGGCCGACTTTGTCGGCGCCGTAGCGCTGCACCAAGTCGTTGTACTTCTGGTTCGACAGGGCCTTGATGGGGGTCGTGTAGAAGCAACT
>CAZCRC010000303.1:0-3025 GCA_964500995.1 uncultured Actinomycetes bacterium | reverse complement strand
CTGCGTGGTCCGGGTCATGATTCGCCCACCACCCGCATGACACCGGCAACCTCTCGCACGGACGGCAGCTGCGCGACCGCCGCCACCGTCGCGGCCAGTGCCCCGTCAGTGGCTTCATGGGTTCGGATGATGAGACTCGCCTGGTCGTCGCTGCCCTCTTGCCGCACCCCCGAGATGCTGACGCCGTTGTCAGCGAAGACCCGGGCGATCTCAGCAAGGACACCTGGCTTGTCGGCCACGCGGAAGTTGACGAAGTAGCTCGTCAGCGCCTCAGACTGCGGCAGGATCCGAACGTCGTTGTAGGTGGAGGCAGCGGCACCCAAGGACCCCGAGACCCGGTGCCGCGCGGCGGTGACGAGGTCACCCAGAACCGCCGAAGCGGTGGGTTCACCGCCCGCGCCCTGCCCGTAGAACATGACCTGTCCGGCCGCGTCAGCCTCGACGAACACCGCGTTGAACGCCCCGCGGACCGCTGCCAGGGGATGCTGCCGAGAGATCATCGTGGGATGCACGCGGACGCAGACTCCAGAGCCATCGGCGGACAGTTCGGCGATGGCCAGCAGTTTGATGACGAAACCCATGTCGCGGGCGGCCGCGACATCGTCGGCGCTCACCTGCTGGATCCCTTCGCACGCGACGTCCGACAGGGTTACACGAGTGTGGAATGCCAGACTCGCCAGGATCGCGGCCTTGGCGGCGGCGTCGGCGCCACCCACGTCCGCGGTCGGGTCGGCTTCCGCGTAGCCGAGCGCCTGCGCGTCCGCCAACACGTCGGCGTAGTCCGCTCCCTCTTCATCCATGCGGGTCAGGATGTAGTTCGTGGTGCCGTTCACGATGCCCATGACCCGTCGGATCCGGTCGCCTGCCAGCGAGTCGCCCAAGGGTCGCAACAGCGGAATCGCACCGGCGACAGCCGCCTCGTAGAACAGATCGACCCCGGCGGCCTCGGCCGCTGTGTGAAGGTCCCCGCCCTGCTCAGCCATGAGCGCCTTGTTGGCCGAGACCACGCTCGATCCGGCCGCGATCGCGGACCGCAGGTAGGTCGCTGTCGGCTCGATACCGCCGATGAGTTCGACGACGACGTCGGCTCCCGAGGACGCCAACCCAGCCGCATCATCGGTGAGCAGATGCGCTGGGATTCCCTCACGCTCCCGAGCGGGGTCACGAACGGCGACTCCCGTGAGGCGCAAGGGGCGGCCGACTCGAGCGGCCAGATCCCCCGCCCCCTCGGTCAGGAGTCGGGCAACCTGCGACCCGACGGTGCCACCCCCGAGCAACGCAACCGTCACCTCGTCGGACACCGGACCTCCACGTCGTAGCGCAGGCGAAGAAACCTGCTGTGCTCCTAGGGTGTCAGATCACCGCCCCTGAGCCCCAACCGGGAGCACGGCCGCGACCCTGACCCCACCCCGCTTGCCGTCGATGTGGCGACCAGAGGACGATCGGCAGTACCAGCGCGAAGGAGCCGACATGTCCGACCCGCAATCAGCCGGTCCCGAGGGCACCACGCCACCAGCCGTGGGTCTGCCCACGCCCGGCCCGGCGGTGCCACCGCCCACCCCACCCGTGAACTATCCACCGGTGATGCAGTCGCCGACCGGGGTCCCGATCTTCGCGAACGGCAAACCAGCAGTCGACGAGTACGGCGAACCGGTGAGCCAGTACAGCCGTCTGGCCGCGGCGCTGCTGTGCTTCTTCCTCGGTGCACTGGGGATTCACCGCTTCTACGTGGGCAAGATCGGCACGGGCATCGCGATCATCCTGACGCTGGGCGGCTTCCTCGGGATCTGGCCGTTGATCGACCTGATCATGATCCTGGTGGGTGCCTTCCGGGACAAGGCCGGCCGCAAGCTCTACAACTGGTGACCTCACCAGGGAGCATCACGCGGATAACATCGACCCATGACGGTCGAAGTGGACACCACCGCGTTGGACGACATCTGTCGCCGCTACGGACTCAGCGAGATTGCAGTCTTTGGATCTGTAGCGCGCGGTACCGCCTCACCGACCAGCGACATTGATGTTCTCTACAGCCTGGCTCCCGACTCACCACTGGGATGGGACATCGACGACCTCGTCGTCGAACTGACCAACCTCTTCCGCAGGCCGGTGGACCTGGTGGCCCGTCGCGGGCTGCATCCCCGGCTAGCCGCCGCGGTGCTCGCCGAGGCTGAGGTCCTGTATGCAGCGTGACCTCTTGGTGCTCGACCAGATGATCGCCGCGGCTGAGCGCGCCATTGCGATCAGTAACCAACACGGCCTATCAGCCCTGGCCGATCGGCCAGACCCACGTGACGCCTTGCTGTGGAACATGAGTGTTCTCGGCGAAGCAGCGGGGCAACTAAGCACCGAGTTGCGCGGCAGCCACCCGAAGCTGCCTTGGCGCCAGGCCATCGCGCTGCGGAACCGCATTGTGCATGGCTACTGGTCGATTGATCTTCAGGTCATCCACACCACAGCCAAGCGCGACCTGCCCGCTTTCCGAGAGCAACTCGTGGCGCTGCGCGATGAGGTCGCCACCCCGCCGGACGCGAGTGGCCTCCAGTAGGAGCACGCAGCGCAGCCAGTGCGCTCGACGCGGCAGCGGGTCAGGCCCCTGGGTCGAGGGCCAGCAGATCGTCGAGCGTCTCCCGCCGCAGCACGGTGCTGAGCCGCCCCTCGGCCACCGCCATGACTCCGGGCCGCGGCAGTTGGTTGTAGTTGGACGCCATCGACCGGCAGTAGGCACCTGTGGCCGCGACGGCCAGAAGGTCCCCGGGTGCCAGATCGGCGGGGAGCCAACAGTCCCGAACGACGATGTCCCCGCTCTCGCAGTGCTTGCCCACCACGCGCGCCAGCACCGGTTCTGCTTCGGAGATCCGATTGGCCACGGTGACGGTGTACTCAGCGTCATAGAGCGCGGTACGGATGTTGTCGCTCATCCCCCCGTCCACCGAGACGAACGTGCGCGTGACCCCGTGACCAAGATCAACGGCCTTGATCGTGCCCACGGTGTACAGCGTCACTCCGGCCGGGCCGATGATCG
>CAZCRC010000302.1:0-3028 GCA_964500995.1 uncultured Actinomycetes bacterium | reverse complement strand
CCGATGTCGTCCTGCCGGTGGCGCTGGTCACCGAGAAGGAGGGCACATTCGTCGATTGGGAGGGGCGGCGGCGCCCGTTCGCGAAGGCTTTCCCCGATGCCACCCAGTTCCCCGACGCCGAGGTGCTGGCCCTGCTCACCGACTACATGGACCTGGATCCGGCCCCGCGTCGGGTCCCCGAGATCCGTGCCGAGATCGACGCCCTGGGAGCGTGGGCCGGCGCGCGGGAATGGCAGCCGACCCAGCAGGCCCCCGCGGCGGCGGCCGATCCGGGACCGGGTCAGGCGGTGTTGGCCAGTTGGCGACTGCTCTTGGACCTCGGCGTGATGCAGGAGGGTGAGCCGTACCTGGCCGGAACGCGCTCGCCCAGCGTTGTTCGTGTGAGTGCGGCCACGGCTGCGGGAGCGGGTGTGAGTGACGGCGAACCACTGTCAGTGAGCACGGACCACGGGGCGATCACGCTGCCGGTCGAGATCACCGACATGCCTGACGGAATTGTCTGGTTGCCCACGAATTCACCGGACTCACGAGTGAGTGTCACACTTCGCGCCGTTGCGGGCGATACCGTGCGGCTCGGAAGGGAGTGAGCCGAGATGCCTGAACTGAGCGCCTTCGGCAACGACCCCTTCTGGCTCGTGTGCCTCAAGACCCTTGGGGTCTTCGTCATCCTGGTCCTGCTCGTGCTGTTCACGATCTGGGCGGAACGCCGCGTCGTGGCGCGCATGCAGATGCGTATCGGCCCCAACCGAACCGGCCCGTTCGGACTGCTGCAGTCACTGATGGACGGGTTCAAGCTCGCGTTCAAAGAGGAGATCATCCCGGTCACCGCCCACAAGGCCGTGTACTGGATCGCTCCCCTGATCAGCGCGATCACCGCGTTCGCGGCCTTCGCCGTGATCCCGTTCGGTCCGGAGGTGTCGATCTTCGGGGTGGTCACCCCGTTGCAGCTCACCGACTTCCCCCAGTCCGTGCTGTACGTCTTGGCGATCGCCTCGATCGGCATCTACGGACTCGTTCTCGCGGGCTGGTCGTCCGGTTCCACGTACCCCCTGCTCGGCGGTCTGCGCTCCAGCGCCCAGATGATCTCGTACGAGATCTCGATGGGACTGTCGTTCGTTGCGGTGTTCTTGTACGCGGGCACCATGTCCACCTCGCAGATCGTGTCGGCGCAGCAGTCGCTGTGGTTCGCGGTCCTGCTTGCGCCGTCCTTCGTGATCTACGTGACTTCGATGGTCGGCGAGACGAACCGCGCCCCGTTCGACCTCCCCGAGGCCGAGAGTGAACTCGTCGGCGGCTTCCACACCGAGTACTCGTCGCTGAAGTTCGCCATGTTCTTTCTCGCCGAGTACATCAACATGGTCACCGTCTCCAGCATCGCGACGACCCTGTTCCTGGGTGGCTGGATGGCCCCGTGGCCGTTGTCCCTGATCGGTGGCGTCAACAGCGGGTGGATCCCGATGTTGTGGTGGCTGATCAAGACGATGATGTTCATCTACTTGTTCATCTGGCTGCGCGGGACCCTGCCCCGGCTGCGCTATGACCAGTTCATGGCGTTCGGCTGGCGGGTGCTCATCCCGGTGTCGCTGATCTGGATCGTGCTCGTCTCCGGATTGCGCGCGGTGCGCAGCGAGTTCGGCGACACGAGCAACACGATGCTCACCGCCGGCGCCATCATTCTGGCGGTGCTGCTGGCGGTGGTCTTCTTGGCGTCGGTGCGCAGCAGTCGCAAGCGGGACACCGAGCCAGACCTGCCGACCGGTCCGATGGACCTCGAGGGCGAGACGTTCCCGGTCCCGCCGCTGCCCGGCCAGACGTTCGAGTACACCCCGCGCAGCCGACGCCCGGTGGCCGGTGCGACCACCGGCTCCGACGCGGTAGAGGAGGCTCCCGATGCCTGAGTTGCCCACCGCCCTCAAGGGGTTCTGGGTCACCTTCCGGACCCAGTTCCAGAAGGTCAACACCGAGCAGTACCCCGAGCAGAAGGACAAGTTCCCACCGAAGCCCCGATTCCACGGTCGCCACCAACTGAACCGGTACGCCGATGGGCTGGAGAAGTGCATCGGGTGTGAGTTGTGCGCGTGGGCCTGTCCCGCGGATGCGATCTACGTTCAGGGCGCGGACAACTCCGAGGCCGCCCGGTTCTCGCCGGGGGAGCGATACGGCCGCGTCTATCAGATCAACTACCTGCGGTGTATCTTCTGCGGGCTGTGCATCGAAGCCTGCCCGACCAGGGCCCTGACGATGACCCACGAGTTCGAGTTGGCCGGTCCGGACCGCGCCAACCTCATCTACGAGAAGCAGGATCTGTTGGCTCCGGTGACCGAAGGCATGGTGGCCCCGCCCCACGACATGGTCGGCGGCATGGACACCAAGGACTACTACGAGGGCAACGTGACCGGTTCGACCCAGGAACAGGCAGAGGAGTCCCGCCTGACCCATCGCAACCCTGGGGCGGTGCTGTGAACACGTCCGTCATCGTGGCTGCCGCGGGCGAAGCGAGCGGTGGGGAACAAGTCACCTTCTGGATCTGCGCCACCTTGTCGGTGGTGGGTGCCCTCGGTCTGATCCTGTCCCGCAAGACCGTGCACAGCGCCCTGTTCACTGCGCTGACGATGCTCAACCTGGCGGTGCTGTACGCGGCCAACGACGCGCCGTTCCTGGGACTCGTGCAGGTGATTGTTTACACGGGCGCGGTCATGATGCTGTTCCTGTTCGTGATCATGCTCGTGGGTGTGGACGCCTCGGACTCCCTGATCGAGACCCTCAAAGGCCAGCGCTTCGCGGCGGTGTTGTTGGGTCTCGGGCTTGGATTGTTGTTGGTGCTCACCGTCGGGACGGCACTGAGCGGCGTTCAGAGTGTGGGGCTCACCGACGCGAATGCGGAGTTCGGCGGGAACGTCCAAGGACTGGCGCATCTGATGTTCACCAAGTTCCTGCTACCGCTTGAGGTGGTGGCGGCACTCCTGATCACCGCCGCGCTCGGCGCATTGGTGCTGGCCCATCGCGACCGCTGGGAGCCCAAGAAGGG
>CAZCRC010000301.1:0-3036 GCA_964500995.1 uncultured Actinomycetes bacterium | reverse complement strand
TGGCCAACACGATGAGGACCCCGATTTGGACTCTTCGTCTGACGTAAGGGAGCGTGAAGGCCGCCAACGCGAAGAGAGCCATGCCCGCGCAGAAGAGGAAGAAGAACTTGAGTGCATCCGGAACCGCGGGCTGGGACTCCGACAATCGCTTGCTTCGGGTCTCACCGCGTTCTCGGTCCGCACTGATGAGGGCGCTCAGGATCGCGGACGCATCGGAGTCGGACTGGACGGCCTGCTTGATCCCGATCTCGCTCTGCCGTGACCAGGGGCTGACTTCGGGGGCGACGCCACCCTCGGCCATCGCTTCCCACTCGTAGTTGGCCACTGCGGTGGCGTAGCAGGCCATCGCCGACTGAATCACGATGCGTTCGGATCCCTTGAGGAAACCCGCGGCCTCGTAGAGGTTGTCGACCTTGCGGGACTCCTCTTGGCTGGCAGCCAGGGCCCGCTGGTAGCCGCCGTAGACGGTCACCAACGTGAACGCCAGCAGCAGCACCGTGATCGACACGATCGGGCCGATCATCGTCTCGAGCTTGATGCCCTGCACTTCGGTCTTGGCGTAGGGACGAACCCATCGGTTGGCGATCAGTCCCGCGACGAGTGCGGCGATCACGACCAGCGCGATGATGATCGTGGTCTGGTCGATCGCGATTTCCATGGCCAGCCCTTCGGTCTTCGAGCAGCAACCCGCAGGTTACTGTGACACCGAGTGTCGTGGCGGAGTGGATGATCCGCACCCTGATCTCAGGATCACCAGAAGGAAACGCGGCCTCGGAACACCAACGGGAGGACAGCGGCCACGGCGAGTGCCAGGATGCCCGGAATGATCAGACCAGCTCGGGGTCCGAACTCCGCGGCGATCCACCCCACGATGGGAGCTCCGATCGGTGTGGTCCCGAAGAACACCGCCAGGTACAGCCCCAGGACTCGACTGCGATGCTCGTCGTCGGTGCGGGTCTGCAAGTAGGAGTTCGCGCCGGTCATCATCGTCAAGGCACTGATGCCACACAGCGTCAGCGCCACCGCGAACGTCCAGGGGTCGGGGGCCAGTCCGGCCAGGATGGTCGCGACTCCCAAAGCGAGAGCCGCACCGGTGACGATGCCCAGGTTCGTGAAGCCGCGGCGGGCTGCCAGCAGTGATCCCGCCAGCGATCCGACGGCCATGACGGCGCCCAGGATGCCGAAGACGACGGGGCCGGCCTGGAACTCCTGGGTGGACATCAGCGCAGTGGTGATGGCGAAGTTCAGCGCGAACATCGACACCAACCCTGCCAACGCGATCACGAACATGAGGTCGGGGTGCCGACGGACGTGACGCATGCCCTCGGCGACACCACCGGCCTTGCCTTTGACGCCCGCGCGCTGTTCGGTCCGGATGCCGGACAGGGCCAGGATCATGAGCAGGAACGATGCCGCGCTGAGTAGGAACACCCAGCCCGTCCCAGCGGCGGCGATCACCAGCCCCGCAACGGCCGGCCCGATCAGTCGGGCCGCATTGAGCGACGCACTGTTCAGTGACACAGCGTTGACGACCTGGTCTTGGGGCACGAGGTCGGACACCATCGACGCCCGGGCGGGACCGTCCAGTGCCGAGATCACGCCAAGTACGGCGGCGGCGATCAGGAGTAGAGCGGGAGTGGCCAGCCCGAGCAAAGTGACGGCGGCGAGGGCTACGGCTTGGACAGCGAGTGCTCCCTGGGTCCACATGAGCAGGCGGCGACGATCCATCCGATCAGCGAGCACCCCTGCCCAGGGGCCGACGAGCAGCATCGGAAGGAACTGCAGTGCCGTGACGAATCCCAACATGAGCGCGTCGTCGGTGAGGGCGAGGACCAGCCACGACTGGCCGATCCGATACATCCACGTGCCGACGTTGGACGCCAACATCCCGCTGGCGTAGCGGCGATAGGTCGGGAGAGTCAGGGACGAGAACGTGCGTCCGGTTGTGCGAGTCGGTCCAGGACCGGCACCGCCGCCAGAAGGGTTTCCCGCTCCTCGATCGTCAACTCCGCGAGCCTTGTCCGAAGCCACGAGTCCCGGACCTCGCGGTAGTTCTCGACCCAGTCCACGGCTTGCTGTGTCATCTCGATCAGACACTGCCGACCGTCGGTCGGATGGTCCTGGCGCGTTACCCACCCGTCGGACTCCAGTGCCGCCACGATGCGCGACATCGTCGGTGGGCGGACGTGTTCCAACTCGGCGAGCTCGCCGGGGGTCAATGACCCGTGCAGCGACAGATCGCCGAGGACGGATAACTGGCTCGGCGTGAGTTGGTCGTCGGGGCGTTCCTGGCGAAGTCGGCGTGACAGCCGCATCACGGCGGTCCGGAGCTGGGGTGCTGCTTGTCGCTCGCGTGCGCTCAGTGTCATCGGCGGACCCTTCCTGCACCGCAGTGGTGGTGGGCAGCATATCGATCCTGGTCTTTCATTAGCAAAGGTACTTACTTTTGCTAACCATATGCCCAGGGGTGCTATTCCCAACCCCATGCTCCGATCATCGTGATCCCGCCGTGATGGTTGACTGGAGGTATGTCATACCGCTGCTTCGACGTCACCGTTGCCGATCACGTTGCCCATGTCGTCCTGAATCGCCCTGACGAGCTCAACACGATGGTCCCGGAGTTCTGGAACGACCTGCCCCGGATCGTGTCGGATCTCAGCGACGAAGGAACCACCCGTGCAGTGGTGATCTCGTCGACCGGCAAGCACTTCAGTGCCGGGATGGACCTGTCCGTGTTCACCGGTTCGGGGCTGATGTCCGACGCCGAAGCGGGTCGCCGCAATGCCACCTTCTCGCTGCTCGTTCGCAAGCTGCAGGAGAGTTTCACGGCGTTGGAGCGCACCCGGATGCCAGTGCTGGCAGCGGTCCAGGGTGGCTGCATCGGTGGCGCGGTCGACATGGTGTGCGCGGCGGACATGCGCTACGCCACACAGGACGCCTTCTTCGTGATCCAAGAGACGAACATCGGAATGACGGCCGATGTCGGCACGCTGCAGCGGCTACCCAAGTTGATCCCCGACGGTGTCGCGCGCGAGA
>CAZCRC010000300.1:0-3045 GCA_964500995.1 uncultured Actinomycetes bacterium | reverse complement strand
AATTGCGCGGCGGACCGCATTGCCTCCATCGAGGGCGCTAGCTGAGTGATCAAAATCCCCCACACCGTGGAGCCGCGCTGCTGAGGTGCACGACACGACGACATCGCTGGTTGGTGACCTCAGTCGCAGATGCGCCTCTATCCCGGGCACGATCGCCAGCCAGGCAGCGCGCACCCCCTCGACTTCGTCCCCCGCCGCGCCTACATCCGCAGGCGTGCCATGCAGGGAGGTCGACGACCAAGGTCTGCCTATCAGCGACCGACCTCGATCGCGACCCGGTCCCGTGCCTTGCCGCCGGCGGCGGCGTGCACCCGAACAGTCGCCGTGAACGATCCGGTGCGTTTCGGCGTCCCGGTGATCTTTCCTGAACCCTTGGCAGCGGTGAGGCCGCGTGGAACTCCGGTGGCGCTGAACCGGGTTCGGCCGGTCAGCCCGACCACGACCGGCTTGACGGGGGCCATCGGACGCCCCCGACGCAGACGCAGATCTGGATAAGACAGACCTGGCCGCATCGGCGAAGGCTTGATCCTGATGCTCACGGAGGTCCGCGCTGTGCCGCGGCTGCCGCGCGCGGTGACCTGGGCGGTCCGCTTGCCCGAGCGCTGTGGCGTGCCGACGATGCGTCCGCTGGCGCTCTTCACCGTCAGTCCGCGCGGCAGCCCGCTCGCAGTGAAGCGCACATTTCGGCCCAGTCCGTTGGTGTGGGGATACAGCGTGGCCAGAGGGACTCCAACGACGCCCTTGCCGGTGGGGTACCGCAGCAGTGGTGTCGGCTTGCCCTTCTCGACGGTGATCCGCACCTTGGTGGTCACCGTGCTGGTCCCGTCGGTTGCGATGATGCGCGGGGTGAAACGACCGGTCACCACCGGAGTTCCGACGATCGCGCCGGTGGTGGGGTCGACCTGCAGGCCGGTCGGCAGCCCGTTGCTGGGTGTGGGCGAGGGTCCGTCCGGTTCGCTGACGCGGTAGCGCACCGGTCCTTCGAACCCGACCGCCGTCGGACGAAGTGTGAAGCTTCGGTTCCGCCAGCCCTTCCCGTTGGGGTACATCACCTGCGGCGGGATGGGGGAAGGCTCCACTCGGATGGTGAAGGTCGTCCCTGTGCTCTGGCCGTCACCGTTGCGGACCACGGCGGCCACCGCCTGGGGACCATCGGTGGCGCTCGTCGGGGTACCCGAGATCACGCCGGTCGGCCCTGTGATCGTCAAGCCCTCGGGCAGCCCGGCAGCGGTGAATCGCAGTGTTCCGGTCATGTCGGTGGTCGGCGTCAACTTGGCCAACGGTGCTCCCACCACCCCGCGTCCGTCGGGGTAGGACAGGTGGGCGGTGTGACGCACGACGTCGAAAGACCTGGTGACCGGGTCGGCAGCGTTCCAGTCCTCGTCGCCCGGCTGGCTGGCGATGATGGAGCAGGTGCCCAGGGCCAGGGCAGTCACACCGACACCGCCGGGGACATCCTCGATGCTGCAGACCTCGGGCGTGGTGGTCTCCACGTCGGCATCCAGATCCGAAGCGGTGTCCACGACCAGCACCTGGTCATCGCCGACGGTCAGGTCATAGGGCGGGGTGAAGGTGATCGTCTGGTCACCCTTCAGCACCCGGGGTCGGACCTCCTGCCAACTGTCACCGTATTCGGCCGTAGGGTCATCGAACTGCCCGAACACATACGTGTCCTTGTTCCGCGACAAGCGTGCCCGCACGGTGGCCTTGCCGTCCACAACCGAGGCCTCGGCGCCGTCGCCACCATCCGGGGCGACCCATTCGAAGATCACGCGCCCTCGCGTGCCGACGGACTTTCCTGCGGCGTCCGTGACCGATGCAGAGATGGTCACCTTCTCGCCGTACTTGGATGGATCGGGAGTGACAGTGACGACGGTCTGGGAGGCCTTCCGATACAACTGGAAGGGACTGCCCATCGCACCGCAGTCGCTACCGGCAGCAAGGTAGTTGTCGTCACCGCGGTAGCACGCGAAGGCGACGTACCAGCCTGGCTTGATCCCGCCCGGTGGGTCGTTGATCGTCCATTCACCTTGACCGCTGTCGGGATCGATCGGCAGGTCCGCCTTGTCCACCAGCGCCCCGGATTCGGTCTGGACGCGGAGGCCGAAGATGCCGGTGGGTAGGGCTTGGCCCTCCCACGTGCGGGCGGGAGTTGCCCCGAAACCAAAGTCAACCGGCTCATCCACCGGATACACCAGGGGATGATTCAACAGACCACTGTCCGCTGCACCCTTCTGCATGGTCACGCTGCGGGTAACCGGTGGCGCTGGATCCCAGGTGCCGTCACCCGGCTGAGTGGCGGTCACCGTGCACGTACGAGCCTGTCGGGCGGTGATGTAGGGGTACTGATAGACGCAGTTCTCGGGAGTTTCCGACGTGAAGGTGACCGGCAGCCCCGAGGTCGCCTCCGCCTGCGGCACCGTCGATTCGTTGACGTCGACGGATTCCAGCGGATCGAAACTGATCGTCTGACTCTGTCCCGCTCTGGCGGGTATCGCGAGGAATCCGACAGCGAGGGCTACGGCGGTGGGAACGGCCAATGACTTCCGCAAGGACATGGGAACCTCCCGGGTCACCCCAGGCCCCGATATGAGGTCCGGGCACCCATACCCTCTGACTCTATGTCCTCGCTCCCTCGCGTCCGGTAACCAAAGGGAGAGATCGGGACGTTGGTCCCAACGACCCGGGACCAAAGCCGCGGATACGCACGAGTGAGCTTGGTGGACACGCGCGGACCGATCGACAGTGGCACTTAACTCGCATTCTTCAGCGGCGAATGTCACTCAACGGGCAGTAGAGTGACATTGTGGATCTAGACATGTTCTCCAATGACGCCCCGGGGAAACTTGTCGTGATCCGTGGCAACGACCCGATGCGTGGTGCCTGGGAGCACCGAGCCTTCGTGCCGGCGCCGCTGGGTAAGTCCATGCCCGCGATGACGGCCAGCACCGTGATCGCCGTCAGCAATGCACGTGCGGCTTTGGCGGCGCTGGACAGCACAGCTCGCCAGTTGCCGAATCCCACGTTGTTGCGGTTGCCGACTCT
>CAZCRC010000299.1:0-3052 GCA_964500995.1 uncultured Actinomycetes bacterium | reverse complement strand
GGCCACCATCGCTCGCGTCTGGCGAATGGGTCCCGGCGCCGGTGCCTGGCCTGCCAGTTCCACCGCCCACGGCGGCAACGTGTCACGAGCGGCACGGGCCAGGACCGCGTAGCCGGGACGCAGCGCGACGGGCAAGGGAGCGTTCATGATGAAGTCCCACATCTCATCGACCGCCGGACCACCGGACACCTCGGGTCCGAAACCGACGAGGGCGTCCTGCAACTCGCGCACTGACTGTGGCGGGTCCACGACGCCCATCGCCTTGCCCACGACCGCCATGTCGGCGACGTAGCCGTCCGGGTCCACCGCGCCGTCATGACCGAAGTGCTGATAGGCGGTCAACATCGAGTCCACCAGCGCCACGTGGACCCACTCCAACAGGCGTGGATCGGTGGCCGAATACTCTCGACCCGCGACGGTGCCGCGCACCCGGGTATGCATCGTAGTGATCGCCGCCACCGTCCGTTCGGCCAGCGCCACCGATCCGTAGGTCGTGGCGGCGATGAACGCCCCAGTACGCTGCAGCCGCCCCAGCGGATCCTCCCGATAGTCGGAATGTCGGGTCACTCCGGCCAGTGCCAAGGGGTGCAACGCCTGCAGCAGAAGTGACCGGATTCCGCCGACAAACGTCGCCACGGAACCATGGACAACCCAGATGGGATCACCAGGTGCGAACCATCCCGGTGCCCCCGCCGGCTCGCCAATTGATGCCACGACCCGGGACTGACCGTCGTCCGTACCGGACAGCACCTGCCGCACGGACGACGCAACGGGGCGCAGGACGACGGACATGCTTCAGGCTGACACGACTGTGACCCCGCCGCACGTGCGCTGCCGCTTCGGGCCGACCGCAGTAGCCTGACGGGAGACGGGCCGCATCCCGCCGAGAGGAGTGCCCCCATGAAGACGATCGACATCTTCACCGAGGCCGACGCCGAGACCCTTCCCGGCCGTCAGCTGGCAGCCATCAAAGAGGCGGCTCCCGTTTTCCACGACTGGTTCGCATCGGCGGGGCGGGTCCGCGCCGTTCACACCTTCGACCTCGTCGGCCTGCCGTATCCCACGGAGTACGCGCTGTTCCGGGCCCATTCCCAGATCGCCTCGCCGTTCGTGCGGATCACGAACCGATTCCTGATCGTGCAGTTCGACGACGTCGATGGCGTCATGCGCACCCTGCTCGTCGGACCCACGGACACCGACTTGGCGCAGAACACCGCCTACTTCGAGGCATTGGGTCAACAGTTGCCGGGGCCGGTGCAATCAGTCGTCGTCAAGCGATACAAGACAGTGGCTGAGCACCTCGCCGAGATCGGCATGTCGCCCGCGGACGTCGACTACCTCACCTTCGATCACCTGCACACACAGGACATCCGGCGCTGGCTGGGGACCGACGAACCGCAGCCGGACCTCGCGGCGATGGGCCTGGCGACACCCGGCGATCCCGTCGAGCCGTTCTTCCCCAACGCGCAACTGCTGATCATGCGTCGCGAGTGGGAGCAGTTCCCCGACGAACACCCGCTGCAGCGCCGCTGGTTCCAGGGGGCCACGTACGGCGCGGTGCGAACGGACAAGATCACACTGATCGACGACGACGTGCTGCTCGGAAGCGGAGTGGCGCTGGTGAACACGCCCGGGCACACCGTCGGCAACCACTCCATCGTGTTGAACACCTCGTCGGGGGTGTGGACTTCCTCGGAGAACGGCATGATGCCCGAGGCCTACGATCCCGCCGCCTCGTCGATTCCCGGTCTGGCCGGCTACGCCGCGGAGACCGGATTCGAGGTCGTCCTCAACTCCAACACCCCGGAGTCCAGCGGGGTGCAGTACAACTCCATGGTCAAAGAGAAACTCATCGCCGGGCGGGGTGGCCCGAAGGGCGAGACGGTGCAGCATTTCTGCTCGTCCGAGATGTCCTCCTGGTGGTTCTCACAGCGCACCGGACCGGGTCACACGTTCGGCGCGATCACCGATGGGGAGCTGCAGGTCACCTCAGCCGCCGATCGGGATCGTCGCCCGGACCAGGTTGTGGTCTGACGACCGGAACCGTTCGTCGAACCTGCCCCCGGGACTCTTGCGGATATAGATCTCGTGCCGGAGTGCGCGACCGATCCCTCTGGTCATGATCTTGTCGATCTGCGGGCCACCTTCGAGGAAGAATCGGGGCCGGGGTGGGAAGCCGTTCCACCGAGCATCGAGCGGGTACTTGTTGACCGTCGGATAGTGCGCCCCGATCCGCACTCGCGCGCGGTCGGTATTGCGGAACCCGCGCTGCATCAGCACGCGCTCGGCTCCCCTCGGGTGCTTGCGTAGATAGGTGTTGAAGTCACCCATCAGCACGGTCGGCAGCCCCGGCTTGCCGAGTGCGGCAGCCCGTTGCCGGGTCCAGCGGGCCAGACCGGCCGCGGCGGCGTTGCGCGCTCGGTCATCAGGTCCGTTCCCGTCGGTTCCGTTCTGCTTCTCGAAGTGAAGCGAGACAGCGAGGAACTCCGCCCCGGACGACCGATGGCGCAGGAATGCGTACGACGCCGGGTACCCCCGCGCTACTCGGGCGATGTCGGACATGTACAGGATTCCGGCCCATTCGCTCGTGGAAGCCGAACCACCGCCCAGCACCTCGACCACATCAGTCCGCACGAACACGTGTGATTCGCATGTCGCAGTGCACTGCTCGGCTACGTACGGGTTCGCGTTTCGGTAGCCGAGCGTCCCGAGGGCCTTCTCGACCACGTTCAGGTACCCCACTCGGGAATCAACCTCTTGCAGGGCAAGCACATCGGGGCGGGTTGCCCGGATCGTATTGCGCAGGGCCGCCAGGCGCCCGGGGTAGTCGCGGCAGGTGTGGTTGCAGAAGTTGAGGGTGGCGACATTCAGCAGCGGCGCTCTATCCGAACCGGCCTTAACCGGGGCCTGAACTGGGGCAGTCACACTCGCGCTGCCCGGGATCGCGCTCGCCGCCATCGCCAACCCGATGACGAGGCCGACCAAGACCGGCAGATGTCGCTTCATCCGAGTCGCCCCAATCGCAGCAGACTGCCAGCGCGGCGCAGCATCC
>CAZCRC010000298.1:0-3070 GCA_964500995.1 uncultured Actinomycetes bacterium | reverse complement strand
ATTCGCTGCGCAATGTGCACGAGGCGCCGCTGTACCGGATGATCCGCCGCAGCCACCTTGGCCACGATGTCCGCCAAGCGTTCCTGCACCAATCCCGCACCCATGCGCGTGATGACCGTCAGCCGGCCGGGGGTGCGGTGCGGATCCAGTTGCCGGATGAGCTCGAGGACGTCATCGGGATGCGCATTGGGGCCGACCTTGACGCCGATCGGGTTCGCGATCCGCCGAGCGAAGTCGATATGGGCGCCATCGGGTTGCCGGGTTCGCTCCCCCACCCACAGGAAGTGCCCGGACGAACCGAACAACTGGCCGGTGACGGGGTCCGTCCGGGTCAGCGCCCGCTCGTAGTCCAGTGACAGCGCCTCGTGCGCCACGAAGAACTCGACGCTGCGGAACTCCTCGGGATCCGCGCCACAGGCCGACATGAACGCCAGCGCCCGATCGATGTCGGCGGCCAGGGACTCGTACCGTTGTCCGGCGCCGGAGAACCGGACGAAGTCGCGGTTCCACGCATGCACTTGCCGCAGGTCCGCACTGCCGTCCTGCATGAAGGACCGCACCAGGTTCAGCGCAGCTCCGCTGGACTGGTACACCCGCAGCAGTCGTTCTGGGTCGGGTCGCCGACCCGCGGGCTCGAACGGCAACGAGTTGACGGCATCCCCGTAGTAGGACGGCAGTTCCACGCCCCCGCGGGACTCCACCGGCTTACTGCGCGGCTTGAAGTATTGCCCCGCCATGCGCCCCATCTTGATGACCGGCAACGACCCGCCGTACGTCAGGACGACGGCCATCTGCAGCACCGTGCGCAGGCGGGCACGGATCGACACGGCCGTGTTCTGGTCGAAGGTCTCCGCGCAATCACCCGCGGTCAGCACGAAGGCCTCGCCGCGTTCGGCCGCGGCCAACCGTTGCGTCAGCAGGTGGCATTCACTTGCCTGGACCAAGCCAGGGACGCCAGCCAGGGTGTGCGCCACCGCCTCGACCTCGGCAGGGTCCGGCCAGGGAATCGCCTGGGCGACCGGCAGGTCAGGCCACGTGACTGTCACCCAGCAAGGGTAGCCGCAACGGGCGGGCCCGGTCCTCGCGCGCCGACGTCAGGAGCCGGACTCCACCGCCTTGTCGCCGCGAGCGGCCTTCTTGGCCTCGCGTGCCAACTCCTTGGCGGTGTTCGCGTACATGTCCTGGTAGGTCTGGCCGCTCAACTGCATCAGGTCGTACATGACCTCGTCGGTGGCCGAGCGCAGGATGAAGCGGTCCTCGGACATGCCGTAATACCGCGAGAAGTCGATCGGCTTGCCCACCCGAACCCCGATGCGGCGCAAGCTGGGGCGCAACTGGCCGGTGGGCTGAGCCTCGTAGGTCCCGATCATGGCGACGGGGATCACGGGGACCTCCGCGTGCAGCGCCATCCGGGCGGCGCCAGTGCGGCCGCGGTACAGCGTGCCGTCGTGGGAACGGGTCCCCTCGGGGTACAGGGCCAGCAGGTCGCCCGCAGCCAGAATGCGCAGTCCGGTGTTGAGTGCGGCCTCCGAGGCCTTGCCGCCGGACCGGTCAATGGGGACCTGCCCGGTTCCGCCGAAGAACAGCCGACTCAGCCAGCCTTTGGGGCCGGTCCCGGTGAAATAGTCACTCTTGGCCAAGAACGTCGCGCGCCGCTGCATGACGAGCGGCAGGAAGATCGAATCCGAGAACGACAGATGGTTGCTGACCAGGACCGCGGGGCCGGTCTGCGGGATGTTCTCCTCGCCCTCGATCCACGGCCGGAACAGCACCTTGAGCCACGGCCCGAGCAGGAAGCGCTTGAGGAACCAGTAGAACACCGCGCCGCTCCCTTCCCGCCTGACCGTAACGCAGCCCAAGGGCCAACCGGACCCCACCACCTTGCCGCACTCGGGCTCGGCTATGCCTGTTCGTGGCCGCGACTCGCCGCCGGGTACTCGCCGCAACCGATCGTGAGACGGTGCGCCGTTCGTGACACCATGGGGCGGTCGGTGCTTCACCGACCAGTCCAGCCACCAGTGGGAGGAAGTCGATGCCACTTCTCGAGGGCGCGCAACCGGTCAAGGTCGACGGCAACCGTACCGGGGTCCTCGTTGTCCACGGCTTCACGAGCACCCCGCTGGGCATGCACCCGCTGACCGATCGACTCACCGCAGAGGGCTTCAGCGTCAGCGCCCCGCGACTGCCGGGACACGGCACCTCATTGTCGGAGTGCAATCGCACCACCTGGCACGACTGGTACGCCGAGGTCACCCGCGCCTTCGACGAACTGCGCAGCCGATGCGAGCAGACGTTCGTGTTCGGATTCTCGATGGGGGGCACGCTGACTCTTCGGTTGGCGGCAGATCGGGGCGATCAGATCGCCGGCATCGTGCTGCTCAACCCCTCGGTGTTCACGACGCGGCCGGATCGGCACCTGCTGCCACTGCTCGCCAAGGTCGTCCCGGCCTGGCCGGGCATCGGCAATGACATCAAGAAGGAGGGGGTCACCGAGCAGGCCTACGACAAGATCCCCGTGCGCGCGGCGTACTCGTTGAGCCAACTGTGGGCCGAGGTCAAGCCGGATATCGGCCGCGTCAGCCAGCCCGTGCTCGTGTTCACCAGCACCGACGACCACGTGGTTGAGCCCGAGAACAGCGACTACATCCTGGAGCACGTCAACAGCGTCGACCGCCATCAGGTGGTCCTGCCGGACAGTTACCACGTGGCGCTGCTGGACAACGACGCGCAGACCGTCATCGACGACACGGTCGGGTTCGTCCGTCGCCTCGCGGGTTAGGCGACATGTCCGAGCCGACGATCCTGTGCACGGTCGATCCCGGTTTGGTGGGTCATGTCCAGGAACTGCTCACTGCGGCGGGACTCGACAGCACCGCTCAGACCCCCGCTGCCGACGGTCGTGTGTCGGTCGCGGTCGACTCCGCCGACGAGGAACACGCGCGGGCCGTCATCGGACTCGTGCTGCCCCAACTGCTCGCTGAGCCCGGTCCGGCGCCGACCGGGGGACTCTCGGACCGCCTCATCCGCTCCGAGGACCCCGGCCCACAGCTACCCGGTGGTCTGATCGCCG
>CAZCRC010000297.1:0-3071 GCA_964500995.1 uncultured Actinomycetes bacterium | reverse complement strand
CGAACCCACGGGGCAAGGACGCCAGATCACGCACCGACGCGGGGATCCCCAACGCCTCCAACGACTTGATCTCGAACGGGATCATGCGAAAGGCCGCACCGATCGAATCGCGCTGCCGGTACATGTTCACGCGGAACCGACCCCGATCGGGAAGGCTGTACGAGAAGTCCAACTCAAGGTCCTCTTCGAACCTCTCACGTTGGGTCTGGGTGATCGCCCCGTACATCGTGCGTTGGATCATGCCCGGATCGAGTGTGGGAAAGTCCGGCAGTGGCCGCAGCGTCCCGTTGACGCGGATCATGGGCTGCGATCCGGCACTCAGGTGCAGGTCAGAGGCTTTGGCATCCATCATGACGTCGAGCACCTCGGGCAGCGAGATGTCATGTTCCTGCGCCTGCTGCTCCGTGCTGGAACGCTTGTATGCGTCGTCAGATGTCGCCGGCTGGGACAACTCCACCTCGGGGGCGGGCACAGTTGTCGGTGCCGTTCGGCCTAGACCCAGACCGGCCGGGAACTGTTGCGGCCCGGGAGCACCAGCGGGAGCCATCACCGGCGGCGACAGGGTCGGGGCCGCCGATGGCGCAGGTGGAGCGAACGCGGGCGCCGCTGGCGAGGGACTGGCAGGGGGCGCCATCGAGGCGGCCGTGGGTGGGGGCTCGGAACTCCATTGCCGCGCGCCAGAATCGACCGGCGGTGGTGTCACCGCGGGAACCGTGGGCGGTCGTCCAGCCGACATCAGACCTCCAGAGAAGCTCACCTGACCATCGGCGCTACTCCGCCTTCGCTTTAGCCTGCGCCAATGCGCTGCGCTGTCGGTGGCTGCCCCACGAGCGGGTCTAGAGCACGACCCGCAGAACCTCGTCCAAGGACGTGACACCGCCCAGCACCTTGGCCATCCCGTCCAGCCGCAGGCTCTGCATTCCCTCGGCACGAGCGGCAGAGGTGATCTCGGCGGTGGTGGCCCGTTCCACGGCCATCCGTTCGATCGTCTCGCTCATCTGCATGACCTCGTGCAACGCCACCCGACCGCGATAGCCAGTGCCCGCGCACTTGGCGCACCCCTTCGGCCGGAAAAGGACGGGCAGGGGCCCGGACGGGTCCCACGGGAACCGGGCAGCTGTCAACGTCTCGGGAGTTGGTTTGTACTCCTCACGACAACTGCCGCACAACCGTCGCGCCAACCGTTGCGCCAGGACGCAGTCCAACGCCGACCCGACCAGGAACGGTTCGATACCCATCTCGGCCAGACGTGTCACTGCGCTGGGAGCGTCGTTCGTGTGGAGCGTCGTCAGCACCAGGTGTCCGGTCAGAGCCGCTTCGATCGCGATGCGAGCGGTCTCGTGGTCGCGGATCTCACCGATCAGCACGATGTCCGGGTCGCTGCGCAGGATCGACCGCAGCGCCGACGCGAACGTCATTCCCGCCTTGGGGTTCGTCTGGATCTGGTTCACGCCGTTGAGCCGGTACTCCACGGGATCCTCGACCGTGATGATGTTCACCTCGGGCCGGTTCAGGATGTTCAAGGTCGCGTACAGCGTGGTGGACTTGCCGGATCCGGTGGGCCCGGTCACCAGGATCATCCCGTACGGCTTGGTGAAGGACTCGGAGTACCGCGTGTAGTTGTCCGGGCTGAATCCGAGCTGGGACAGGTCCAACTGGGCCGTGGAGTTGTCCAAGATCCGCATGACGACCTTCTCGCCCCAAACGGTGGGCAGAGTCGCCACACGCAGGTCGACCTTGCGGCCGTGGGCGTTGACGGACAGCCGCCCGTCCTGCGGGATGCGCCGTTCGGCGATGTTCATCTCGGCCATGATCTTCAACCGGCTCACCACACCGTTGTGGATGTTGCGCGGGGAGCGCATCATCTCGTGCAGCACGCCGTCGATGCGGAATCGGACGAGCAGATCCATCTCGTTGGGTTCCAGGTGGATGTCGCTGGCCCCGTCCTGGATTCCCTGGGTGATCAGCAGGTTCACGAACTTGACGATGGGGGCATCTTCGACGACTTCATGGAGCGCATCCAGGTCCGCTTCGTCATCGTCGGTGTCCATCGCCGTGGTCAGATCGTCGAGGTCGGAGTCCGCCCGGTACACCCGATCGATCGCGGCATCGACGTCGTGGCGCACCGCTACGACGGGACGCACCTCCATGCCAGTCAGCGACCGAACGTCGTCGCGTGCGACGACGTTGGCCGGGTCGGCCATCGCCAGGATGAGCATCCCGTTCTCGATGCCGATCGGCAGCACGTGATGGCGGCGGCACACGGCCCCGGGCAGGCGGCCGATCGCGGATCCGTCGATGACCATGTCGCTGAGATCCACGAATGGCATGCCGATCTGGGTGGCCAACGCCGAGACGAGTTGCACCTCGGTGAGTGCTCCTTGGTCG
Source organism: uncultured Actinomycetes bacterium (assembly GCA_964500995.1). Lineage (GTDB taxonomy): Bacteria > Actinomycetota > Actinomycetes > S36-B12 > CAIWTL01. The sequence goes on along the minus strand of CAZCRC010000297.1, from coordinate 683 downwards.
ACCAGGATGCGGCCGAGCATCTTGCCGGTGCTGCGTTGCAGTTCGAGGGCGGCCTTCAACTGCTCAGCGGAGATCATCTTCTCCGCCAGCAGGATCTCGCCCAACTGCGCCACGGTCACCTCCCGTCGGTCCTATCCGTCCAGTCTGACCATCGGCAGGGGGCCACGCGCCTTGAGCGACGGGGAGCATTCGAGGACGGGCTGTGGATGACGACGATGCGTGGCGCGGGTTGCGACGTAGGTTCTGGCCAGGGCAGCGAGAGAGACCCCCGCTCTCGGAGGTGTCCTGCGGCGGACCGGGTCCTGGTCGGCTCCACGCCTGGTCGATCCTCAGCGACCAGGGACCGGGTCCGGTCCGCCCGCCGTCACCGTGCTGCCAGGGCCTCCGTCAGTGCGCTGGCCATCGCGTCCGTGGGCGGCGTCATTGCGGTCATGAGTTCGACTTGACGGACTGCTTGCCACAGCAGCATCTGATGACCGGGGACCACCGCGCCGCCTCGTTGCTGCCAGGCGGAAGCCAACGCCGTAGGCCAGGGGTGATAGGTGACATCCAACAACGTCCCCGGATGTGCGGGCACACGTGCGGCCAGCGGTGCCGCGGCATCCCCGGGCAGGGTCACGATGACGAGGTCACGGGCCAGTGTGCGATCCACGTGCTGCCAGTACCCCGCCGTGGCCCCTTCC
>CAZCRC010000296.1:0-3097 GCA_964500995.1 uncultured Actinomycetes bacterium | reverse complement strand
ACTGCCGCGTTGTCGTCGGGTTGAGCCGTCTGAACGGCGACGATGAACGGGCCATTGGTCCCGGCGCCGAAGCCCTCGCTGAGCAGGTCGTACGCGATACGGGCCGACGCGTCAGGGGCCTTGCCGGAGTCGTCGGTGAACCCGAGCCGCAGGGAAGCGATCGGGGCGGCGATGACGAGCATGACCACCAGGGCGATGGCGCCGAACCAGCGGAAGTTGCGCTCCAACCAGGCGCCGTAGCGGGCGAACGCGTTGCCGTCGGGGTTGTGCGGCTTGGGCTTGCGGGACCACGGCATCTTGACGGCGAACGCCTTGCGACCCAGCAGCGACAGCACGGCCGGCAGCAGCAGCGTCGCGCCGACCATCATCATGATCACCGTCGCCGACGCCGCGATGGCCAAGCCGTTGAAGAACTCGATGCGCAACACGAACAAGCCGAGCAGCGCGATCACGACTGTGGCTGCGGCGAACACCACCGCCCGACCCGAGGTCCGCACGGACTCCATGGCGGCATCGCGGGGTTCCCGTCCCGCGTCCAGGGCCTGCTTGTAGCGGTTGATGACGAACAGGGAGTAGTCGATGCCCACGCCCAGACCGATCATGGCGGCCAGGGTGGGGGCGAACGTGGCGACGTCCAGGAACTTCGCGGTCACGAGCACGAGGGCCTGACCGACAGCCAGGGACAGCACTGCCGAGATGACGGGGAGGAAGGCACCGACGAGCGATCCGAATGTGAACAGCAGGATCACGAGCGCGACCGTGATGCCGATGCCCTCGCTGCTCGGCGGCTCTTGCCCCGCGAACTCCAGCGCCTGACCGTTGGCGCCGACCGTCAGTCCGTCGGTGCCGTTGACGGCCTTGACCGCGTTGAGGGTGGCGGTGGCGGCTTCGGGGGACACGTCCTCGGCCGATCCGGTGAACGTCACGGTGGCGAATCCGACCTTCTCATCAACGCTGAACCCAGCGGGGCCGGCGCCTGCGAGAACCATGGCGACCTCGGGGGAGACGGGCGGCTGACCAGTGGTTCCGGCTTGGGCCTGCTCCCGCTGGGAGCCGGGGTTCGCGGGATCGCCCGCAGCGGGGTCGGGCGCAGACTGTTCCGCGGAACCGGAGGGGGAGCCACCGGCCTGTTCCTGTTGCGCTTCGAGCTGAGCGTTGGCCGAGGCGCAGTCCGGTCCCAAGGGTTCGCCGTACGGGGTCACAACGCACGAGATGCCGGGGACTTCGGAGATCGTCGTAAGGGTGGCCGTCATCGTTTTGGCTGTCGCGGGATCGGCTGCGGTCCCCGACTCCGGCGACCACACGACCTTGGCGGTCGCGGCGGTCAAGGAGTCCTCGGCACCCGGGATCTGTCCCAGCAGTTCCTGTGCCGTAGACGACTCGGTGTCAGGCAGTGAGAACGAGTTGTTGTACGTGCCGCCCAGTGACCCTGCCAAGGCGAAGATGGCCGCGGCCATGATGACCCACGCGACGATGGCGCTCTTGGGCTTGCGGACGGCCCAGCGGGAGATCGGTCCCATGATTGCTCCGGGTGTCGGGCCGTTCGGCGACGGCGGTCATTGGTGCATGTGTCACACATGCACCAATGACGGTACGATGTATGTGCGATACAGGCAAATCACCTGTGCCACACAGATTCTTTTTCGCAACACACTCCGGGAGGGAGCCGACATGCCATTGCCCCGCCGACGCAATCGGACCGCCGCGACTCCCGCCAGCCCCGAACTGTGCACTCGGATCTTCCGCGCCATCTGGCATATGCGCCGAGTGATGACCAAGCCACCCGAACTCACGATGCCGATGCCGTCGCTGGGTCGGACCGTGGATTCCGCCAAAGTGCATGCCTGCTTGGCCATCGACGAAGTCAGTACCGCGGCCGAGGCAGGGGCAGGTCCCCCCTCGGTCAGCGTCAAGGACGTCGCAGACCTGCTCGGCCTGGAGCACTCGACTGCCAGCAGGCTGCTGGGGGAGGCAGAGGCCGACGGACTCGTGGTCCGAGGCACTGACCCGCAGGACCGCCGGCGAACGACCGTCGAGTTGACCGCAGACGGCCGCGCCGTGGTGCGCGACAGCGACGACATGCGCACCTGGGCCATGGGGCAGGTGTTCTCCGAGTGGTCCGAACGCGACCTCAAGACTTTGGCGACGATGCTGGAGCGGATGTCGCAGACGTTGGGCGAGCGGATGCCCGAGGTGTTGTGCGCGGCCCGGGAGCGGTTCCCAGAGACCACCTGACGCCGAACCAGAAACCCTTCACCACGCGACGCACACGGCACCCGCTGAGCGGGTACACCCGGAGCCTCCCATGATCGTGAAGGGGATCTGGTTCGAGAACGGCGCCAATCAGAAGGCGGGAATCGTCACAGCCTGGCAAGGCAGCGGGACCGCTATTCCGTCGGAGTGCCTGTACGTCCGTCTGGCCAGGTCCAACGAGCACATAGCGGGGCTCACGTCGAAAGCCCTGGGGTGACGTGGTCGACTTCGCGGTGTTACTCGGTTGCGAGAACGTCGACTGAGTCAGCGCCCGACCCCGGTCACTGGGCCGTCGGCCACTCCCGACCCTGACTGGTGCACACACAGACGCGATTGCCCTCTGGATCAGCCAGAATCGTCACCGAAGGCGCGTCCCTGTCGTCGACCAGCGTTCCGCCGGCGTTCAGGGCAACAGCGATGCGCTGTTGAGCGAAGTCGGCGGGAACCCATAGGTCGAGGTGGAACCGCTGGCGCGGCGTCTCGTGGGGTTCGGTGGGCTGGAACCACAGCAGCGGCACGCGAGCGTGGGGGTCCACGACGTCGTGGCCATCGACCGCTGTGGCATCTCCGGTCAGAAGCGCCGCCCAGAACGGTCCCTGAGCGACCAGGTCTGCGGTGTCGAGCGCCAGCTCCACCTCGGCCAGCGACCCAGGATCCGCGACCACTCCCATGGCTGCAGCCACAGCACTGATGCGTCGAGCGAGGTCGATGTCCCGCTCGTTGACATGGCCGACGTCGTGACTCACCAGACTCAGGTCCACCCACGAATAGGTCAGCGTCACGTCCGGATGGTGGTTCATGGTCTCGGCCTCTTGGGCGACAGCCGTGACGAACGCCAGCCCTG
>CAZCRC010000295.1:0-3100 GCA_964500995.1 uncultured Actinomycetes bacterium | reverse complement strand
TCTTCGACCTGCTGCTCGAGTTCCTCGGTGCGTTGCTGTTCCGCGGCCCGTGAGGCTGCCTCACTCGCGCCCGCCTCGCGGGCCCGGTCGAGGTCCTCCTGGGACAGGCCACCGCAGCCCACCAGCAGGCCAGCGGCAAGGGCGAGTCCGACGGCACGCACACTCATCATCGTGATGGTCATGGGGATCCCCTCCGCAGTGGTGAAGGAGCCAATCTAACCCGCCCGGCACGGCCCCCGATCATTCCAGCGTTGCAGCCAGCCCCACGATCACTGACGACACCACGAAGAGCGCCACCAGCAGGGGCCATGCGAATCGCAGGTACTTGTCGTAGCCCACCTTCGCGATGGCCAGACCACCGACCAGCACTACGCTGGTGGGCGAGAACAGCAGGGCCAGACCGTGTCCCATGATCCAGGCAGTGATCGTGGTGGGGCGGGACACCTCCGCGAAGTCAGCCAACGGCGAAAGCAACGGCATCGCGAGTGCCGCATGGCCCGAACTGGACGGGATCAGGATCGCAAGCGGGATGTTGATGACCGCCGTGATGACAGCGAAGACGCCAGCCGACGCGCCGCTGACCAACTGCTCCATCGAGTTCAGGATCGTGTCGAGAGTCTGCGTGTTCGTCATGATCACCGAAACTCCACCGGCCAGGAGGACCACCATGGCGGGCCCCATCATGTCGGCGGCCCCCGCGGCAATCAGGCGCACGACCTCCTTCTCGTGCATCCGGGCGACGACCCCCACCAGAACGGACGCGATAAGGAACAGCATCGCCAACTGCGGGAACCACCAGTTCAGCTCGAACCAGTAGGGCTGCACTCCGAGGACCTCGTGGGTGTACTCGTACTCGGCGGGGCCTGTGGTGGCGCCGAAGAAGCTCGACCAGGGGATCACCGAAAAGATCATCAGTCCGAACGCGAACACGGTGATGACCAGCACCCATCTCTGGGTCCGGGTCAGGGACGTGTCGCCGTCGTCCTCGTGCTCCAGGTCGGCCGCCGCCAGGTCTGACGCGGACTCCTGATCGGGCTCCGGATCATCCCACCCCACCAGCGACGCACTCGGGTCGCGGCGGACCTTGGCGGCGTACCGCAGCACCCACCCGATCGCCATGGCGGTCAGGATGACCCACAGAATCAACCGCAGCACGATGCCGTCGCCGATGGACACGCCCGCCTCGCCCGCCGCCACGCCGATGGAGAACGGGTTGACGGTGGCACCCATGACACCGATCAGCGCGCCCATGATGATCATGGACGCCGTGACGAGCCGGTCGTAGCCCAGGGCGGCCATGAGGGGGATGAACAGCGCGTAGAAGCCCAGCGTCTCGACCGAGAAACCCATGGTCGAGCCCAACAACGAGAACAGCAGCATGACCGCCGTGATCAGTAGCCATCCCTTACTGCGTAGTCGATGTGCCAGGCTGCCCACGGCGACCTCGAGGGCCTTCGTCGCGAAACTGACCGAGATGAAGGCACCGATCGACATGATGAACACGATCACGCCGATCTGACCGAACATGCGGCCGAGGACCTCGGTGTCCACGACTCCGGACTCGGGGTTGAGCAGCCCGTAGATCCCATTGACCGGCGACAGGATCAACTGCTGCACCATCTGGCCGAAGTCGTACGGTGACGGAACTTCGTGGAAGGTTCCCGGAATCGGGGAGCCATCCGCGTCCGTGTCATAACTGCCCGACGGCAGGAACAGCGCGGCGATCCACACCACGACGGTCACGATCGCCAGCGTCGTGACCGCACTCGGGAACTGGAAGGATCGCTTCGGCGCTGCGCCTGCGTCGAGTTTCGCGCCCGTGTCCGTGTCTGCCGGTGGCGTGTCGGTCATGCTGCCAACGTACGGGGCGCCAACGTCCGCGGCTACTAAAGATCTTCTCCGGGGAACAACGCGAGGTCGCTGAAGGTGACCGTCACAGCGTCGGCCGCGACAACCGTCGGCACGAGCCGTCCAACCGCAGCATCGCGGACCGGTGCGGCCACCTGCTCGGCCTCCTGCCAGAGATCGAAGTCGATCGGCGTCGATCCCCGCAGGTACACGACCGTGACGCCGTCGCTCAGGGTCTCGATCCGAATGACACAACGCATCCCGGCCAGTTCGGTCTCACCCTCACCGATCAAGATTCCCCCATCGCTTTCGGGGTCCCCAGGCGCTGCTAGGCCCCACACCTCACGCAACTGGTCGGCGAGGCCTTCCGCAGGCGGGCCAGCGATCGAGAGCCAAACCGAGATCGTCATCGGCTGGTCGGGGTCCCCTGTCTCCGTCATGACGGCGAGTATCCACCGATTCTCCGCCCTGTGCCCAATACATCGGCACGGGGCAATCCCGACTTCATCAGGCATCTGCGCCCTGTGGTTGCCAGACTCGACCCGCGTGAGTGAACCCAGGGAGGGCCCGTGCTCGAGGTATCAGAGGTCGGAAACAAGGTCAGCAAAGCCGACTACAAGGCAGCAGTTCCGGACCTACGGGTGGGCCTCATCAACGCCCAGTACGACCTGCGGGACGCAGACTTCCCGGTGATCATCTGGATCGCGGGCGACGACCGTATCGCGGCCAACGAGATGGTCAACCGACTCAATGAGTGGATGGACGCTCGCTACGCCGCAACTCGCGTGTTCCTGGACCCCACCGAGGAAGAGGCCCAGCGTCCCCAACTGTGGCGCCTGTGGCGCTCCATCCCCCCGAAGGGTCGATCTGCGATCTTCGTCGGCGGGCTGATGCGCGCGGCATCCCTACGAGCCGAGGGTGAGATCGGCGAGCCCGACTTCAGCAAGTGGCTCAACCACATCGACTCGATGCAGCAGGGCCTCGTCGCCGACGGAGCCCTTGTCCTGAAGTTCTTCCTGCACACCCCTGCCGACAAACAGCGCAAGAAGCTGAAGAAGGCCGAGAAGGACCCGGAGTCGGGCTGGCAGATCCACAGCCGCGACTGGGCAGCGCTGGATCAGATGGGACCCGTCCTGCCCATCGCCGAGCGAATTCTTCGGGAGACCAGCGGCCCCGGTGCACAGTGGACGATCGTCGAGTCGACCGACAAGCGGTACCGCGACCTGACGGTGGCGCGCACGATCCTGGCGGC
>CAZCRC010000294.1:0-3120 GCA_964500995.1 uncultured Actinomycetes bacterium | reverse complement strand
CCTTGCGCGCATTCGGTGGGCAGGTCGCCGCGCAGGCGTTGGTGGCGGCAGGTCGCACGGTCGAACCGGTCGCGCGTTACGTGCATTCGCTGCACGCCTACTTCCTGCGTCCCGGTCGCACCACTGACCCGATCGTGTATCTGGTCGACCGCCCCCGTGACGGGGGGTCGTTCAGCACGCGGCGGGTGCAGGCGGTCCAGTATGGAGAGACGATCTTCACCCTGTCCGCATCGTTCGCCCTCCCGTTCGACGGCCCGGAGCACCAGGCCCAGCAGGGTGAATACGGCGCCGCCCAGGACTGGATCCACCGCATCCCCCCGCCCGAAGCCGGGACGCCCAAGAGTTGGCCGCACTCCTCCGACCCTGAGGAGGCGGCGCGACTTCGGGCCGAGGGATACCCGGAGCAGGACTTCGTGGAGATGAGGATGGTCGATCCCGCGTTCGTCGCGAGCACCGGACGCGCCCACCAGATGGCCTGGTTCCGCGCCACCGAGCCCCTCCCGGACGACCCACTGGTCCAGGTGTGCGCCTTGACCTACTGCTCGGACCTGTCGCTGGTCAGTACGGTGCTGTCCCATCACGGTGGCGTCGACGGCACTCGTGACCTGCAGATCATGTCGCTGGATCACGCCATGTGGTTCCACCGGCCATTCCGCGTGGACGACTGGACACTGTTCGTCACCGACAGCCCGACTGCTACCTCTGGACGCGGTTTCGCCCGTGGCACGTTCTACTCGGAACAGGGAGCAATGGTGGCGTCCGCCAGCCAGGAGGTACTGCTGCGGCGTCGCGCCGCGAAGTGACACGCGTCAGAGGTGGGTGATCGTCACGCCCTCCCAATGCGCAGCGAGGTACTCGGCGACCAGCCGCCGGTGACACTGATGCGCGGTGGGCTCGCTGCATAGCAGGACCGCGTTATCGAGCATCTGCTTGTCGAGCGAGTTCTGGATGTCGCGCTCGTCCATCAGGGCCAAGAAGCGATCCGCGTAGCTCTCCCAGGAAGCACCGTGCTTCTTGTAGTCATCGAGCATGTCATGGGTGGGAGCGAGTTCCCGCACGTGGCGATAGTCCATGCCGCAGAGTTCATCGACGAAGAAGGCGAGATCATCACGCTTGGCGAACCCTGCCAACTGCGAGACGTTGTTCAGCCGCACGTCCACGAGTCGGGCAGCTCCGCTGTCGCGCAACAGCCCGAAGAACGTACGGGCGTTCTTCTTGGTGAAGCCGATGGTGTAGATGTTCACGGAACCTTCGGTGGAACTCAGTGAGTTGGTAAGTGGAGGTGCCGGGAATCGAACCCGGGTCCAACGGTGCAGATCAGGGACTTCTCCGAGCGCAGTCGACGTGGTGTGTTCTCGGCCTACCTGCTTCTTACGACGCTGCAGGTAACACGGCCACAGTCACTGAAAGGTGTCCCGCCGGCCCGCGTGACCCGGACCATTGGTGAGCCCCCTTGCGACACCCGACGGTGCGGGGACAAGTCCCGCCGGGCGCCTTCACGGGCTCGCTGTCAGGCAGCGAGGGCGAAGGAGGTGCGTTCTTGTTTGGCACCTATTGGTTTTCCGCGGATGGTTTACGAGGTCACCACGGGTCCTCGGCTCGCTTCTCCCGTCTCGACAGTCGCTGTCGAAACCTGTCACCCCCATGTTGGGGAATACCCCTATGAAGTTGTCGCTGCTCAGGATAGGCCGCAGACACGACACATAGCCAGACGCGTGTACCAGAACGCTCCTGCCACGAGCGACATTCCCGATCCGGGGGCGGGTCAGCCGGCACCCAGCAGTCGCGCGGAGTTGAACCACAGAACGGAGCGCAACCAGTCGTCGCCCAACTCCCAGTCCGCCACCACTTGCAGCTGGTGCTCGTACGGGTAGGGAATGTTCGGGAAGTCGGTGCCGAAGTACACCCGGCCGGACAGGCCCAGCTCCCGCAGCTGTGACAGCACTGACCGGTCGAAGCGATGGATGTCACTCATGAAGTCCGTGTCGACCATGGTCGTATCGAGACCCATGTTCGGGTAGGTCAGCGCGAGCTCGACGAAATCCCGCTCCTCGGGCGATCCGCAATGCGCAACGATCGCCGACAACTCTGGGTGCTCGGACATCAGTTCACCGAAGATCGCCGGCCCCGTGAAGCGACCGGGCATCGGACCCGACCCGGCGTGGATGACCACCGGCACCCCCGCCGCCGCGAGCACTCCCCACACGTCAGCCAACACCGGCTCGCGAGGGTCGAAGTCCCCCACCTGCAGGTGGATCTTGAACAGCTGACACCCGGACTCGATCGCCTGGGTCACGTACTCCAACACCCCGGGCTCGGGGAAGAACGTCCCCGTCGCCACCGCCTCCGGCACCTGCCCCGCGAACTCCACGGACCAATCGGTGAGGAACTGCGCCATCCCCGGCTTGTGCGCGTAGGACAGCCCCGCGAACAACCCCACCCCGTGGCTGCGCAGGAACTCCACCCGTTCCTGATCCGTTCCCTTGTACCGGATGGGCCAGTCCCGCCCCAACAGCGGTCCGGCGGAATCGAAGTACTTCCACACCGCCGTCATCACCCGTGGCGGCATGAAGTGGACGTGGATATCGGCGATCCCTGGCAGTCCCAACTCGTCGATGACTGCGAACCGCTGCTCAGCAGGTGCGGGGCCGGGAATCGTCATCACCGGCGATCCTAGCCACCGAGCCACGGACGCAGCGCGAACAGCGCCGCGGGCTCACTCCCGATACAACGACACCTCCGTCGCCTTGACCGCCAAATGGACCTCGGCCCCGACGGTGAGGTCCAGTTCCGCGACCGCCGCAGGCGTGATGTCGGCGCTGAGATCACCGACCCGCACACGGACGTGATGTGCCACGGGCTCGATCGCCGTCACGACCCCCGTGAACACATTGCGGGGGCTGCCCTCGGGCCGTTGCCGGTGCACCGAGACCGCGTGGGGGCGGAACACCGCCATCGCCGACTCCCCCGGGACCAGCGGTGGGTCGGTGTCACCCACAACCACCAGCCCAGTGGCCGATTGCAGCGAGTCGGCGTCGATCGCGACCCCCTCAATCAGGTTCAGCCCGAACAACCCTGCGGCGAAGGAACTGCGCGGCCGCCGCATGACCGACGTCGTCT
>CAZCRC010000293.1:0-3124 GCA_964500995.1 uncultured Actinomycetes bacterium | reverse complement strand
CACTGCGGAGCAGCCCCAGGCGCGCAGGTGAGGCGCTGCCGAGAACGACGTCCCACGACGCTGCAGCCGTCATCGGCGGAGGGACAACCGCCAGGCGTCCGGCGCGGGTCGGGGGAAGCGGCGTGATGCTCGGGCCGAGCGGGACCAGGCGCTCACCGTCTCCTCGGCGGCCGGTTCGCCGCCACCCATGGCAGCGAACACGGCCACGAGCGCGGCGACCTGCTCCGGGGCCGGGTTGCCGGACACGACCTGCAGCACCGGTTGCTTCGGGGGTTCGTCGGGAGCGCCGTCTTGTGGGGCGGTCACAGCGGAATGTTCCCATGCTTCTTGGGCAGCGACTCCTTGCGCTTGTTGCGCAGGGCACGCAGGGCCCGAACGACCTGGGTGCGGGTCTCATGGGGCATGATCACGCGGTCGATGTAGCCGCGTTCCGCCGCCTGATACGGATTGCAGAGGGTGCGCTGGTAGTCGTCGATGAGTTCCACCCGCTTGGCTTCGGGGTCCGTGGCGGCGGCGAGTTCCTTGCGGTACAGGATGTTGACCGCGCCCTGCGCGCCCATGACGGCGATCTCGGCGGTCGGCCAGGCCAGGTTGATGTCTCCGCCCAGGTGCTTCGACCCCATGACGTCGTACGCACCGCCGTACGCCTTGCGCGTGATGACGGTGACCAGTGGCACGGTGGCCTCGCAGTACGCGTAGATCAACTTGGCACCCCGTCGGATGATGCCCGTCCACTCCTGGTCGGTGCCGGGCAGGAAGCCGGGAACGTCCACGAACGTCAGCACGGGGACGTTGAACGCGTCGCAGGTGCGCACGAACCGTGCGGCCTTCTCTGATGCGTCGATGTCCAGCGTCCCGGCGAACTGCATGGGCTGATTGGCCACGACCCCCACCGCGCGACCCTCGACCCGGCCGAAACCGGTGATCAGATTGGGCGCGAACAGCGGCTGGGTCTCCAGGAAATCGGCATCGTCGAGGACGTGTTCGATGACGGTGTGCATGTCATAGGGCTGGTTCACCGAGTCGGGCAGCAGAGTGTCCAACTCCCGGTCCTCGTCCGTGATCTCAAGATCGGCGGCACCGCCGAAGTCGGGCGCTTCTTCGAGGTTGTTGCTCGGCAGATGCGACAACAACGCCTTGACGTAGTCGAGGGCGTCCTCTTCGTCGGTGGCCATGTAGTGGGCCACACCGGACTTGGAGTTGTGGGTACGCGCGCCCCCGAGGTCCTCGAATTCGACGTCCTCGCCGGTGACTGTCTTGATGACATCGGGGCCGGTGATGAACATGTGCGAGGTCTGGTCGACCATCACAGTGAAGTCGGTGATCGCGGGGGAGTACACGGCGCCACCGGCGCACGGGCCCATGATCAACGAGATCTGCGGGATGACCCCGCTTGCGCGGACATTGCGCATGAAGATCTCGCCGTACATGCCCAGTGACACGACGCCTTCTTGGATGCGCGCGCCACCGGAGTCGTTGATTCCGATGACCGGGCAGCCGGTCTTGAGAGCAAGATCCATGATCTTGACGATCTTCTCGCCGAAGACCTCACCGAGAGATCCGCCGAACACGGTGAAGTCCTGAGCGAACACACAGACCGGTCGGCCGTCGATGGTGCCGTACCCGGTGACCACACCGTCGCCGTAGGGCCGGTTCTTCTCCAACCCGAAGGCGTGGGACCGGTGGCGGGCCAATCCGTCGATCTGCTGGAACGAGTCGTCGTCGAGCAACTGCAGGACCCGCTCCATCGCGGTCATCTTGCCCTTGGCGTGCTGCTTGTCGACCGCCGCCTGACGCCGACCTTGCGCCTCTTCGCGGCGCAGTTGCAGATCGGCAGCCTTGCCGACGGTCGTGGTCAGGTCGATCTGCTCGGCCTGGGGGTCCGGGGCCACGCTCATGACACCTCCTGGTGGGAATGCCTACATTATGGGCTGTGACGAACCCTCCCATGACCCCCGGTGACCCGACGGACCTGACCCAGGACCGGGTGGACGAGTTCTTGCGGGGTTCCGCGGTCGTGTGGCGACCGATCACAGTGGTGGCGTCGACAGGATCCACGAACGCTGACCTGATGGCCCTGGTCGCTTCCGGGGACGTGGCGGAAGGGCAGACCCTGGCCGCCGGTGAGCAGGTCGCCGGTCGAGGGAGGCAGGGGCGAACCTGGGCGTCACCGCCCGGAACCACGCTGTCGTTCTCGGTGGTCCTCGCCCCGCCCCTGGAGCGAGCCGGCTTCGTCCCCGCCCTGACCGCGCTGGCGGTGGCCCGCGCCATCGGCCGCGTGAGCGGGGTGCAGCCCTCACTCAAGTGGCCCAACGACATCATGATCGGTCCGGACAAGGTCGCCGGGATCCTGGCCGAGGGAAGCGGCGGCCGAGTCGTGGTGGGGTGTGGTGTCAATGTCACCGTCCCCCGGAGCGAGCTGCCAGTGCCGACAGCCACCTCGTTGGCGCTGCACGCCGACCCGGTGGACCGGGCCGAACTGCTGGTCGCGGCGCTGGCGGAACTGCAATCCGCGAACGAACTGTGGCGGGAGGCGGCCTACAGCGCGCTCGGCTCCGGCCTGCTGGATGCCTACCGTTCAGCGTGCGAGACCATCGGCAGCAAGGTCCAGGTGTCGCTGCCCGATGGGACGATGGCGTCCGGCATTGCGCAGGGTGTCGATGACGAAGGCCGACTGGTCCTGACGACCGAAACCGGGCACCGGACCCTCACCGCTGGGGACGTCACCCACCTGCGACCGGCATGACGCATATGGCTCAAAGCCACAACCCACGCGGGCGGGTACGGTAGTCGTCATGGGCTACCCCGAGAAGTTGCTGTCCGATGGCGAGACCGTTGTTTTCGAGATGCGCCCACACTGGCGGGCGTTGCTGATCCCCGGTGTGATCTTGCTGGCGGTGCTGGTCGGACTGTTCTTCCTACTGCGACTGTTCACCGACACGTTCAGTGATTTCCTCGGCGATCTTGGGACGTGGGCGGCCTGGCTGGTGGGGCTGTTCGTGGTCGTCGTGTGGGTGATTCGGCCGATCCTGTACTGGTTGACGACGCAGTACGTGTTCACGAACCGACGCATCATCGTTCGCTCCGGTCTGATCGCCCGTCACGGCCGGGATATGCCCTTAAG
>CAZCRC010000292.1:0-3128 GCA_964500995.1 uncultured Actinomycetes bacterium | reverse complement strand
ACACCGACCTCGACGGGTTCACCGCGGTCAACGACCGGTTGGGTCATCGCGCGGGCGATGACGTGCTCCGAGAGGTGGGCGCCAGGCTGTCCAAGTCGTCCCTGATCGGCCACCTTCCGGGTCGGTTTGGTGGCGACGAGTTCGGAGTCCTGCTCGAAAGTACCGCCCGATTGGGGACGGACCACGACCTGGAGGTCGCCGGCAAGATCCTGGCGGCCCTGGCGGATCCGTTCCGGATTGGCGAGCACCTGATCAAACTGGAGGCTAGTTGCGGTATCGCCTTGTTCCCGCACGATGCGGTAGACGGCGATGAGTTGTTCTGGAAGGCCGATGCCGCAATGTATGCGGCCAAGCGTCATGGCGGCGGTCACGCTGAGCGCTTTCGGCCGGGGATGGAACCGCGGACGCCGGACGTCGCCGCCGAGCTATCGGCGCTTCGCGGCGGCATGCGGGCGCAGGAGTTCGTCCTGTACTACCAGCCCGTGGTGTCGCTGCCGGATGGACAGATCGTGGCGCACGAGGCATTGGCTCGATGGCAGTCCCCGAAGGGGGTGCTGTCGCCCGATGCCTTCCTGCGGGTCGCGGAGAACTCGGGACTGATTATCCCGTTGGGATACCAGTTGATGGAGATGGCGTGTGAGTGGCTGTCGGCGACCGACCAGGGGGGCCTGTGGCTGAACCTGTCGCGCCGACAGTTCGCCGCGGAAGACCTTCGGGCCCGATTGAGCAGCCTGCTCATGGCGCATTCGTTGTCTCCGGAACGGGTCACGGTCGAAATCACTGAGACCACCCTGTTCGACGACCCGGAACAGGCTCGCGCCACCCTTGCCGCGTTGCGTGGTTTGGGCATCCGAGTTGCGCTCGATGACTTCGGAACGGGGTACAGCTCACTCGGCGAGTTGCGCGACCTGCCCGTCGACTCGGTCAAGATCGATCGCAGTTTCGTGGCCGGGGTCGATCAGCCGGACGCGGACTCACAGCGGGCGATCGTCAAGGCGGCCATTCAGATGGCGCACGCGTTGGAACTGACGGTCGTTGCGGAGGGCGTGGAGTCATCGGGCGAGGAAACGGTCGTGCGGGACCTGGGCTGCGATCTCGCGCAGGGCTACTACTACGGCCTGCCCACTCCCCCGGATCCGTTCCAGGCTGCTGAGGTGGCGGGGCAGGAGTGACGCGTCAGTTGTCGCTACGACACACGGCGTCCACCGTGTTTCCGGCGCAGTAACTGGGTGCCGAGTACGCCAAGGCCCCCTGCATCGATCGCAGTTGCCGGATGGACACCCCGAAACCGTTGGCTGGCGCCACCCGCGACTGATTACGGGAGAAGCAGTAGGTCGGTCCGGTTGCCAGGGAGTAGTCGAAGACCAACTCGCCTCGCATCGCGACGCCCTGAGCTCGGCCACTGATCGCCACTACCTGCCGGAAGTAGTTCACGCCGAACTGTGTGGTCGATAGCCGTCGGATGGGGCCAGCCTGCATGCGCACTCTGCGCCACGTGCCCGCGTTGCGGACTGCTGCCCGCTGCTGGGCGAAGTGCCGGTTCACGGACTCGCCGAGGGTGTTACCGGTCGCACACAGGATGGAACTGAACCCGTAGTCCAGCGACCTCAGACCCTCGGGTGAGGTGATGGTGATCCCATACGCTCCCGTTGCCGCTTGCCAATTGCGGGGGCCGAACCACACCCAGTGCGGCCCGCCCTGGTGCCTGATGGATCGCGGTGGAAGTGCCTGCGCGGACACGGTCGACCGATCGGATGCCGTGGGACCAGTAGTTGATGCCGACGTCGAAACCGGCGTTCCGACAACGCCCCCCAACGCGAGCGTCCCTACCAGACCAGCCATCACCATGCTTCGCTTCATGCCGAAGGCTAAGTCGCGGTCCGAGCATCGGTCAATGTGCCTCGTCGGCCGCGACATGAACGCGTATCAGAACCTGACAAGGATCGCCCTCGACCTGGGCTGACCCCGGATCCACGCGGCACGGTTCGCGTTGGCCAGGGTGAAACTCCTGGCGTACAGTTGCAGAGTTGCAAAGATTCGCAAGTAAGTGTCTGTCTCCGCCTACCTGCGCCCCGGAGGTTCACATGCCCGTTCCCCTCTATCAGGCGAAGGCCGAGTTCTTCCGCACCCTGGGGCACCCGGCGCGCATCCGTGTGTTGGAGTTGCTCGCCGACGGCGACAAGCCGGTGCACGAGTTGCGCGCAGCCATCGATATCGAGGCCGCCAGCTTGTCGCAACAGTTGGCGGTGCTGCGATTGGCCGGACTCGTGGCACAACGGCGAGAGTCGGGCGAAGTGATCTACTCCCTCGCGTTGCCGGAGGTGCGCGACCTACTGGCCGCGGCGCGACACATCGTGCAGACCAAGACCGCCGGACAGGGCGGACTGATCGACGAGCTCTCCCGCGGGGCCGGGGCACTGTGAGCGATTCCGCTGCTCCCCGATCGTGGCGTGACGACGCCGGTGCTGCCGTCGGTTGGGTCCGACACCGGCTCACGGCCCTGTCGCCGCGCCGCAGCGACTTCACCGCCATGCGGGTGTCGCCGCGCCGCGATGTCCTCGCTGGCATCACGGTCGGGATCGTCGCGCTCCCGCTGGCCCTAGCGTTCGGCATCACCTCTGGTCTCGGGGCTGCTGCGGGCCTCGTCACTGCCATCGTGGCGGGCACCCTCGCCGCGATCTTCGGCGGCAGCAACCTGCAGGTCAGCGGCCCCACCGGCGCCATGACCGTCGTGCTGGTCCCTATCGTGGCCCACTACGGGGTGAACGGGGTCCTGGTCGTGGGGCTCATGGCGGGGGTTCTGCTCGTGGTGATGGCTTTCGCAGGAGCTGGCCGGTACGTCAAGTTCGTGCCGCTTCCGGTCATCGAGGGCTTCACCTTGGGCATCGCCGTGATCATCGCGCTCCAGCAGATCCCGCCGGCGCTGGGTGAACAAGCTGAGGGGGAACAGGTGCTCATCAGCGCCGGCCGAGCGATCGGGGCCTGGCTGGCCGACCCGAACTGGGCGCCCCCTGCGGTAGCTGTGGCCGTGGCGGCGGTGATCCTGGCAGCAATCCGGGTGAAGCCGTCGGTTCCTGTTGCCCTGTTCGCCGTGGCCGCCGCCACCGTCGCCGCACTGGCCGTCCACT
>CAZCRC010000291.1:0-3141 GCA_964500995.1 uncultured Actinomycetes bacterium | reverse complement strand
CGGAATCGCCGCTGCTTCGGATCGGTCACGCCGTAGCGTTCCGCGGTGATCTCGTCCCACAGTTGGACGAAGGCGCGCATCTTGCACATCTCTTCCACGAACCGAACCCCGGCGTTCGCGAAGAACGAGATGCGTGCCACGACCTTGCCGAACTCCGCGTCGGGCACCTGACCGGAATCCCGTACCAAATCCAACACGGCCATGGCCGTGGTCAGCGCGTAGGCGATCTCCTGCACGGGCGTGGCACCGGCTTCCTGCAGGTGGTAACTGCAGATGTTGATGGGGTTCCACTTGGGGATCGTTGTGACGGTGTACGCAATCATGTCGGTGATCAGCCGCAGGCTCGGCCCTGGCGGGAACACGTAGGTCCCGCGCGACAGGTACTCCTTGATGATGTCGTTCTGGGTGGTGCCCTGCAGCATCGCGGCGTCGGCGCCCTGCTCCTCGGCGACCGCCTGATACAGGGCCAACAGCCACATCGCGGTGGCGTTGATCGTCATCGACGTATTCATCTCGCCGAGCGGAATGTCCTGGAACAGTGCCCGCATGTCACCGATGTGGGACACCGGTACCCCCACCTTGCCCACCTCACCACGGGCCAGTTCACTGTCCGGGTCGTACCCGGTCTGGGTGGGAAGGTCGAAGGCGACGGACAGCCCCGTCTGGCCCTTGGCCAAGTTGCGGCGGTACAGCTCGTTGGATTCCGTGGCCGACGAGTGACCGGCGTAGGTCCGCATCATCCAGGGACGATCCTTGGCACGAGCCTCGGGCGCTTCAGTCACGGCTGCCTCCAAGCACAGGGGTGAGGAAGCCAGATTATCGCTACACCGCCTGCCGCCCGTCAGTCGGCGTAGTCGTAGAAGCCCTTGCCGGTCTTGCGACCGAGATCGCCCGCAATCACCATGCGTTGCAGCAGCTCCGGGGGAGCGAACTTCTCGTCGTGGGTGTCGTTGTAGATGTTCTGGGACGCGTTGGTCAAGATGTCCACACCTGTCAGGTCCGCAGTCTGCAGCGGACCCATCGCATGACCGAACCCCAGCCGGCAAGCCACGTCGACGTCCTCGGCGCTGGCGACACCGTTCTCGACCAGACGAGCCGCCTCCATGCACAGGGCAGCGATCAAGCGCGTGGTCACGAACCCCGCCACATCCCGGTTGACCACCACGCAGGTCTTGCCGACGCTCTCGGCGAAATCACGGGCCCGGGACAGGGTTTCGTCGTCGGTCTTGTAGCCGCGCACGAGTTCACACAACTGCATCATCGGCACGGGTGAGAAGAAGTGGGTACCCACGACCCGTTCCGGGCGGCTCGTGGCAGCCGCAATGCGGGTGATCGGGATCGCCGACGTGTTCGTGGCCAGGACGGCATCGGCGGGAGCGGCCTTGTCGATTGCCGCAAAAAGCTCGGTCTTGACATCCAGGTTCTCGAACACCGCCTCGACGACTATGTCCGCGTCCGCGACGGCGTCTTCGAGCGATGTGGTGGTGGTGATGCGCGCCAGCGATGCGTCGGCGTCGGCCTGCGTCATCGTGTTCTTGGCAACGAAACGAGCCAGTGACTTCTCGATCCCTGCCATCCCGCGAGCCACAGCCGCGTCGTCGACGTCGCGCAAAACGACGTCGTGGCCGGCCACGGCCGACACTTGGGCGATACCGGAACCCATCAGACCCGCTCCGATGACGACGACTGTGCTCACTTGTGACCTCCTGATGACTCCGCCAAGCCTAACCTCGTCGATTCATGATCCGGTGATGTGGCGCGTGCCGCCATGGACGACGGCTCCTGGCCCAGCTGAAACTCCTCCCGCGATCAAGTGGCCCTTGCAAGATGTCGATCTCTTCGGGAAATGGGCGCCATCCGCGTCGGGGAGGTGGACATGGATCAGCATCACCTTTCTGGATGGCCGGCGACCTGCCTCGCATTCGGCTTGGTCGCTGTCGCCGCATCCCCAGCGGCTATGAATCCGCGCGCAATCGAGGGGACGCTGGCCGCAAGGACGAGCTCGGAACCGGTGGTCGCGAGAGCCGCGGCGACAACGCAGGACTGGCCGACCTGGGCGTCCGTGGAGCCCGGTGATGGCGCGATCCGACATGTGGCCCCATCGGGGAGCGACACGTCCGGAGATGGATCCCCAGGCGCGCCGTTGCGGACCATTCAGCAGGCCGTGGACCGCTCGGCACCCGGCGACGAGGTCTGGGTCCAAAGCGGGGTCTATCCGGGCGAGGTCCGCATCCGACGACCGCGCATCACGGTACGTGGGACCTATGGACCTGACAAGCCCCAGATCGTGGTGCCCCATCAGGACGAATCGAGCCATGAGATCGCAGTCGAACTGGATCCGGATGCCGACGGATCCCGCATCATCGGGATGGATATCGCCGGCGGGTCGTACTACGGGGTCTCGTGCGAGACGAAGTGGGACTGGGACGACCCCGATGACCGCAGCGGCGCGACGCATGTGGTCATCGCCTACAACACGATCCACGATTCCGGCCGTGACGCCGTCAAGATCAAACCCAACTGTGATGACGTCCTGGTGGCCAGCAACGAGATCCATTCCACCGGGCGACGGGATGACGGCAACGCCGAAGGCATCGACAACGTGAACGGCGATCGGATGACGGTCCTCGACAACCACCTGCACGACATCGCGACCACGGGGTTGTACTTCAAAGGCGGCGCGACCGATGTCCGTGTCGAGCGGAATCTGATCGAACGGGTCGGACGGGGGGCGAGCCCGGACTCCGCCGGTGCGGGCATCCTCGTGGGGTTCGACACCGACACCGACTACTTCGACCTGGGGCAGAACCCGGGCATGTACGAGGCCATCCGTGGCCGAGTCGTCAACAACATCATCGACGGAACCACCATGACGGGCATCGGTGTCTACTCGGCACGCGATTCATTGGTGGCTCACAACACGATTCGGAACTGCTGTCGCGATTATCATGCAGGAATCCACTTCGGCATCAGCCTGCAGAGTTGGATGCCTGACGGGCTTCGGCCGCCCAGCACCAACGTGACGGTGTGGGGGAACCTGATCGGGGTGGGGAGCGCTGACGGCGTCAACTACGGTACGTCGATCCGCTATCTGCACGAGCCCGAGTTGGGCCATCTCACCGGCTATGTCGGGATGCCGCT
>CAZCRC010000290.1:0-3150 GCA_964500995.1 uncultured Actinomycetes bacterium | reverse complement strand
TTCTACCCGGTCAAGCCCTGGGACATCAACTACTTCGACGCGCTGGCGAACAGCGCCGCCGGACGCACGGCGCTCGCTCTGCGTCCCGCGCAGTACCGCGCCGCCTCGCCCACTTCGCCCACCGGCGTCTTGCGCCGCTTCGACGCGCTGGACTTTCGCCTCTTCTACAGCGCCAACACCACCGTCTATCCGACCCGGCAAGCGCCTGCCGAGGCCGGACTTTTCGCCGACAGCGCGCCGCAGTCCACGCGGCTGCTGACCACCACCGGCAACATTCCGGCCCTGGCCGCACCCCCCGCCATCGTGCGCGTCACCAGCACACCCGGCGTCGGCCAGGTCACTTTCCAGGCGGTCGTCGTGGGCGATCCGTCCGCCGGCATCCAGGCTGTCTGGGTCACCTACACCGCCGTAGACGGCCCCTTGTTCGGTCAATGGCAATCGCTGGACCTGGCGCAGAACTCCGCCGATTCCCGACTGTGGGAGGGAACGCTCAATCTACCCTATGCGGACCCATCGAACCTCCGCGCCGTCGTGCAGGCCGTCAACGGCGTTGGCCTGGTCTCCTTGCTCACCAACGCCGGCGCCTACTTGACGCCCGGCAGCGACCCGGCCGCGCCGCCCCCATCCTATCCCGAACCGGCCGAGGTCGCCCTGCTCGCGCCGCCCGACAGCGGCCCGTTCGGCGTTGAACTGCCCTTCACCGCTGAACTGACCAGCCTGGGCGCGCCGCTTGCCTCACAGCCGTTGATCTTCAGCCTGGGCACGCAGGTACGCCTGGGCGTCACCGGCGCCGATGGCCGCAGCACGGTCAACCTGTCATTGTACGGCCTCCCCGGCGCCAGCCAGATGCGCGTGGCCTTCCCCGGCACGCCCACCTACGCGCCGGCCTCTGCCAGCGCGCCCTTCACCATCGTCAAGCAGGACACGTCGCTGGTCTTCACGCCCACAGTGCTGGCAGGTCAGTACAGCGATCCCATCAACGCCCTGGCCGAGTTGACAGACGCCAATGGTCGCCGCCTGGCGTCCAAGACTGTCTTCTTCCTGGCGCACGACGCCGCGCTGGCCGCGGCCGCTGTCCACCGGCCGGCCAGCGATCCGTTGGCAAAACCGGTCATCACCGACTACAGCGGCCGCGCACCGCTGGGCGATCTGCCCGCGCCGGCCGGCGTCTATTCACTGAGCGTTTACTTCGTGGGCGACATCCCGCTGGGCAACGGCCAGGTCCTCAGCCTGGACGATTTGCGCTACAACCCCGCCGCGGCCGCGGTTCCGCTGACTCTGAGCGCGGAAGATGCCAGCGTCGTCTACACCGGCGCGCTGATTGGCGCGACCGGGCAGCCGTTGGCGCTGGCAGCCCAGGTAACGCAGGCCGATGATGGCACGCCCGGCGATCTCACCCAAGCCCTGGTTCGCTTCGACCTCGACTTGCTCGACCGGCCGCACACCTCGTACCTGGCGCCGGTGGGGCCTGACGGCGCGGCCGTCATCACGATCACCGCGCCGGCGGCCGGCACCTACCAGGTTGCCGCCGAGGTGGTGGGCGGCTACTTCAGTTCTCCGCTCACGTCCGGCCCAGCGATCATCATCTCCTCCACGCCGACCGCGGTCAGGCTGAGCGCCCTGGACGCAAACGCCGCTCTGCCCGGCCGTTCGATCCTGTGGGTCGCGGTTGGGTTGGCGCTGTTGGGTGTCGGCTGTAACGCAAGCCTCCGGCTTGCCCCGTTGGCGCGCCGAAGCGTGATTGGTCGCCGAGAGCGTCGTCACGCCGGACGCGTGACCTACGGGTAGAGTTGGTATTTTGTGATGCAAACACCGATCGAGCTTCTGTCGGTCTATCTCCCCACGGATCGGCGCCAGGCCATGGCGGCTGGCGTCATCCTGCCAGAAACGTCCGTCGGCGCGGCGCTGTTCGTGGACATCTCCGGCTTCACCCCGCTGGCGGCCGCGCTGGCACGATCGCTGGGGCCGCAGCGCGGCGCTGAGGAGCTGACGCGTTACCTCAACCAGGTCTACGACCCGTTGATTGCCGAACTGGACCGCTTTGGCGGCAGCGTGATCGGCTTCAGCGGCGATGCCATCACCTGCTGGCTCGACGGCGACAGCGGCCGTCGCGCCGCGGCCTGCGCCCTGGCCATGCAGGCGGCCATGCATCCTTTCCAATCTCTGCCGCTGTCTGGATCCGCCGTGATTTCCCTGGCCGTCAAAATCGCCATCGCGGTCGGCCCGGTTCATCGTTTCCTGGTGGGCGACCCCGATCTGCAGGTGATGGACGTCCTCTCCGGCGCCCTGCTCGAACATCTTGCCCAGGCTGAGCGCCAGGCCGACAAAGGAGAAAGCGTGCTGGCTGTGACGCCTGCCGCGGCCGTGGATGACGCGCTGATCGGCAGCGGCTGGCGAGTGGCGCCGCCGCTGCGTTTTGGCGTTGTAACCGGCCTGGCCGCGCCGGTTGCGCCGGCGCCGTGGCCGCCGCTGCCGGCCGGCGCGCTGAGCGCGACGCAGGTACGGCCCTGGCTGCTGCCCGCCGTCTACGAGCGCCTGCGCATGGGCGGCGGCGAATTCCTGGCCGACCTGCGGCCGGCTGTCTCGCTCTTTTTGCGTTTTAGCGGTCTCGATTACGATCACGATCCCGCCGCGGCCAGCAAGCTCGATCAGTTCGTCCGGCAGGTGCAGCGCGTCCTGGCGCGCTACGCGGCCACCCTGCTGCAAGTGGTGGTGGGCGACAAGGGCAGCTACCTCTACGCGGCCTTTGGCGCGCCGCACGCGCACGAAGACGACCCCGGCCGGGCGCTGGCGGCCAGCCTTCATCTGCGCGACCTTGCCGCCTCGCTCGGCTATCTGCCCCCGGTGCAGATCGGCGTTGCCAGCGGCCGCATGCGCACCGGCGCTTACGGCGGCGTAACTCGGCGCACCTACGGCGTCATGGGCGATGCCACCAACGTGGCTGCCCGGCTGATGCAGGCGGCCCGGCCCGGCCAGATTCTGGTCACGGACGCGGTGCAGGCCGCCGCCGGCGCCGGTTTCGCCTGGGAAGACCTGTCGGCCATCCAGGTCAAAGGCAAGGCGCTGCCCATCCCCATCGCCGGCCTGCTCGGGCGCCAGCAGAAACCCGCAGCCAGCTTGGTTGCAGTCGGCCAGCCCTTACCGTTGGTG
>CAZCRC010000289.1:0-3158 GCA_964500995.1 uncultured Actinomycetes bacterium | reverse complement strand
AAACTGCGCACGGTCCTGTGGGGTTTTGTCGGACAACCGATCCCCGCGGATCTGCTGGCGGACGTCGAGCGAGTGCTGGCGCAACTGCCTCAGACCTGGCCCGGCCTGACTGAGGCGGAGGTCGCCGCAGTACGGCACCGGGCGCGGCAAGTTCTGCAACTGGGTCACTTCCCGGCCGCGACGGTGAGTCCGGCCATCCCGTGGCCGCCACTGTGAGCCGCCGCCGATAGGGTGACCGAATGCAGTCATGGCGTGGCGGAGCGGTCCGGACAGTCCCGGGCACGCCCCCACCGCTGCGGCTGTGGGACACCGCAACGCACGAACTGCGTCCCGTCACGCCCGGCCAGCGGGCCTCGATGTACGTCTGCGGCATCACCCCCTACGACGCCACCCACATGGGTCACGCTGCCACCTACGTCACATTCGACCTGATCAATCGAGCCTGGCGCGATGCCGGGCTCGAGGTCTGCTATGCGCAGAACGTGACCGACATCGACGACCCGCTGCTGGAACGTGCGGTGGAGTCCGGCCAGGACTGGCGGGCCTTGGCGGCTGCCGAGACGGAAGCGTTCCGGTCGGACATGAGCGCTCTTGGCGTCATTCCGCCCAAGTACTACGTCGGTGCGGTGGAGTCCATCCCGGCCATCGCGGAAGCCGTGGTGGCATTGCGTGAACGCGGTGCGGTGTACGACGTCGACGGCGACCTGTACTTCCCGGTGTCGGCGGACCCCGCGTTCGGCTCGGTGTCGGGGCTGTCGCGCGCGCAGATGATCGATCTGTTCGCCGAGCGGGGCGGGGATCCCGATCGCGTCGGTAAACGTGACCCGCTGGATCCGTTGCTGTGGCAGGCCGCCCGACCCGACGAGCCCTCGTGGCACACCGAATTGGGTGATGGCCGTCCTGGCTGGCACGTGGAATGCACCGCGATCGCCGACGAGTACCTGGGACTGCCTTTCGACGTACAGGGTGGAGGCTCCGACCTGACATTCCCGCACCATGAGATGTGTGCGTCGATCGGTCGTGTCAGCGCTGACGATCCGCTGTTCGCGCGGCACTACGTCCACGTCGGAATGGTGGGCTTCGAGGGCCACAAGATGAGCAAATCGCGTGGGAACCTGGTTCTGGTACGCCGCTTGCGTGAAGCTGGCGTGGATCCGATGGCTATTCGGCTGGCCCTGCTCGCTCACCACTACCGCACCGAATGGGAGTGGACGGATGCTGATCTCTCGACGGCCCACGACCGCCTCCACGGCTGGCGCGAAGCGGTCGCGCGGCCTGTCGGTCCACCAGCGACTCCCGTGATCGAGGCCGTGCGGTCAGCCGTCAGCGACGACCTCGCAGCGCCCCATGCGCTGCTGGCCGTGGACGAGTGGGTGTCGCGGGTAATGGCCGGGAACGGCAATGATCGCGCCGCCGGCGCCCAGTTGGCTGTCGCCGTCGATTCATTGCTGGGCGTCGAACTGTGAGGAGTCGATCATGAGGTACGCGGTCACCGGTGCCACCGGGTTCGTGGGTAACGCACTCGCCAGACGACTGCTGTCCGATGGTCATGAGGTTGTCGCCGCGGTCCGGACTCCCGCAAAGGCGACGGACTTGGCGGACCTCGGCATCGAAGGGGTGGCGGCAGATGTCTCGGACACTGCGGCACTCACCCGTGCGTTCACCGGGTGCGACGGGGTGTTTCACGTTGCCGGTTGGTACAAGGTCGGCGATCGAGACCCGGCCGAGGGCTGGCGGGTCAACGTCGAGGGGACCAAACACGTGCTCGCCGCGGCGAGTGCCGCAGCCGTACCGCGCCTGGTGTACACCAGCACGTGCGCGGTGAACTCCGACACCGACGGTCGAACGGTCGACGAGACCTACACGTTCCAGGGCCGGCACCGGACGACCTACGACGAGACCAAGGCGCGGGCGCACGACTACGTGGTCGAATACGCGGCCACACACGAGTCACCCCAGATCGTCATAGTCATGCCCGGCGGCATCTACGGGCCGGGGGACACGTCCCAGATCGGCCAGTTGCTCGCTGACGTCGCTGCCGGAAAGCGGGTGGTCGTCGCCTCGAGTCTGCGCATGGTGCAGGCCCACGTCGACGACATCGCCGATGGTCACGTGCGTGCGATGGCTTCCGGTCGGCCCGGGGAGGCCTACATGCTCGCCGGGGAACGCACCGACCTGCGATCCATGGCCACTGAGATGGCCGCCTTGACCGGTGGGCACGCCCCGATCGACATGCCACGACCGGTCCTGGTCGGCACTGAGCGTGTGATGGGGCTCGTCGGAAAGGTCCTGCCGGTCCCCGCGCAGTTCAGTGCCGAGGCGATGCGCTCGTCGCAGAGCAGCTACCTCGGTAGTCCCGCCAAGGCCCAACGGGAACTCGGGTGGACCTTCCGGTCGCTCCATGAGGGTCTGCAGGACACCGCTGCGGCCGAGGGCTGGCTGCGCTGACCACGGGGGTGATCTGACCCCGACGATGAACGGCTTGGGGTGGTCATCAGGGTCGGGCGCCCGCCAGATCGCGATGCCATCGGTCGCTCAACTCGCGTACCTCGTGCGCAGACACGGTCTCGCATGTGCGATCCACGACGATCCGTTCCCCACCGACCCAGACGTTGGTGACGTCGGTGCGGGCGCTGACGTAGACCAGATGCGATGCCACGTCGTAGATCGGCAGTTGGTCCGCGCCGGTCAGATCGACGGAGATCAGGTCGGCCTGCTTGCCGGGGACCACGCTGCCGATCAGGTCCGCCAGCCCCAGGGCACGGGCGCCTGACAGGGTGGCCATCTGCAACGCCGTATGGGCATCGACCGCCGCGCCGTCTTTGGCCACTGCCTTGGCCAGCAGCGCTGCTGTGCGCATCTCTTGGAACATGTCCAGCCGGTTGTTGCTCGCCGCGCCGTCGGTGCCGATCCCGACGGTGATACCGGCGTCCAGCATCTTCTTGACCTTGGCGAACCCGCTGGCCAACTTGAGGTTGGACGAGGGGCAATGGGACACCCCGACGCCGTATTCGGATGCGACCGCCAAGTCATGATCGGTCATGTGAACGGCGTGCGCGGCCAAGAACGTCGGTGACAGCGCGCCCTGATCGGCGAGCCACTGGATCGACGGTCGGCGGTGGTGGGCGATGTGCCGCTCGACCTCACCCCACGTCTCG
>CAZCRC010000288.1:0-3160 GCA_964500995.1 uncultured Actinomycetes bacterium | reverse complement strand
GCTCTGGCCGATCGGCTGGCATCGAAGGACCCACAGGTGCATGTCATGCATCGGTTGGGCAAAGAAGGGCTGGGAGCCGCCTATCTCGCGGGTTTCCAATGGTCCCTGGAGCATGACTTCGACGTCATCGTCGAAATGGACGCCGATGGCTCCCACAAACCCGAGCAGTTGCACCGCCTCTTGGCGGCACTCCGCAATGCTGATCTGGTGCTGGGATCACGCTGGGTGGACGGCGGCGAGGTCGTGAACTGGCCCAAGAGCCGCGAGTTCCTGTCCCGTGGCGGCAGCCTCTACACCCGGCTGGCGCTCGGCGTCCCCATCCGTGACGTCACCGGTGGCTATCGGGCCTTCCGTGCGACGACATTGCGCCGGATCCAGCTTCATTCCGTCGGCAGTGCCGGCTATGTGTTCCAGGTCGACCTGGCCAACCGAGCCGTCAAGTCGGGCCTGCGGGTCGTCGAGGTCCCCATCACGTTCGAGGAGCGGGAGTTGGGCGACAGCAAGATGGACAACGGCATCGTGCGCGAGGCCCTCTGGCGGGTCACGGTCTGGGGATTCGACGAGCGTGCAGAGCGCTTCCGGCATTGGCGGGAGAGTCGGCGGCAGCGCCGGGGGAGTGGCTGGTAGATGCTGAGTTGGTTCCTGACCCGAGTACTGGCGATCGCTTACCCGATCGTCGAGATCCTGCTGATCGTTTGGGTCGGGAACACCGTCGGTTGGGGTTGGACGCTGTTGGCTCTGGGCCTAGGCGTCCTGGTGGGTCTGGTGCTCATGAGAGCCGCCGGACGTGATGCATTCCGAGCCGTCGCGACTCCGATGCAGCGGCACCAGCCTTACGTCGAGATCGACGAGGTGACCGGGGTCGCACAGACCGTCCATCCGAACTCCCAGCCCACGGCCGCCGAGGTCGAGCAAGCCACCGTCGAGTTGCGTCAGTCGGGCCTGCTCTTCGTGTCGGGTGTGTTGTTCGCGCTGCCGGGCTTCATCTCCGATGCGGTCGCGGCAGTCCTGCTGATTCCCGCGGTACGCCGCAGCTTCGCCACCCGCCTGCCGCAACGGCGTCCGACCCCGGGTGTGGTGATTGTCGGCGACACCATCGTCACGGACCTGCCTGGGGACACCGATAGTGCTGATCCGGCGCCGAACCCGTACGATGCTGGTCAGCCACGGTCGGGTTCGGCCGCGGTGATCAAGGGGGAGATCCTTCCCCCACAGCGTCCGATCGAGTGACGTCTGGGCGTGTCCCAGGTCACATTGCGGGCCGAATCACAGGTATCCGGTTTGCTGGTGGGAACCGGGGGAACACATGTGACGTCACACACGTTGCAGCCTTCTGGAGCATCCAGGGGTGCGAGAACCGAGGAGGGGCATCATGGCAGACGGCGCATTGCGGGGAACCCGGCTGGGAGCCTTGAGTTACGAAACCGATGAGAACGTCCGGCTTGCCGACCGCCAGACCGTCTCGTATGACTGCACCTGCGGCACGACCATCGAGTTGCCGTTCAGCCTCGAAGCCGAGATTCCCCCGATCTGGGAGTGTCGTTGTGGTGCCGAGGCACTCCTGCGGGGCGGCGAGTGGCCCGAGAAGAAGCCCACCAAGCCGCAGCGCACCCACTGGGACATGCTGCTGGAGCGTCGCTCGATCGCAGAACTCGAGGAACTCCTCGAAGAGTCGCTCGAGACGCTCCGCTCCGGAGTCGACGACTTCCACGCCTCTTCCAAGTAAGGCCGCAACGCCTCACAGCACGAGAGCGCCCTCACCGCATCACGCGGAGGGGGCGCTCTTCGCTTTGGTGGCTGGAGTCGACGAGTGCCACAACCCCCGCTGCCGTAGGACCTCGCGCAGCAATGTCGGCCGGTCGGTCATGATCCCGTCGGCTCCAATATCGATCAGGGCGTTCATGGTGGCGGCGGAATCGATCGTCCACACGTGCACGTGCCACCCGATCGCGTGGGCCAGTCGGATCAGCCCCGGTTCCACGATCGTTCGTCCGCCGAACGTGGGCGGCACTTGGACACAGGCGGCCGGTGGCGGACGGTAACGACCGCCACGGCCACGCGCCGCGAGCCACAGTCGCGTCACTTCCTTGGGGGACTGCGATGTCGCCAGGCGCGGACCGCCGATGCGGCGGGCCTGCTGGAGCCGCTGATGGCTGAAGGATCCCACCACGATGCGCTGCCAGGCATTCATCCGGCGTACAACGTCGACGAACGGCGCCACCGCATTGCCCTCTTTGAGGTCCAGGTTGAATCGGGTCTCCGGGAACTCCTCGAGCAGTTCCGTCAGGCTCATGATCGGCTGACGACCGTGGATCCGCGCCGACCGGACCCGGCTCCATGGCAGGTCACGGATGACGCCGGAGATGCTGGTCGTGCGATCCAGCGCCGCGTCGTGAAAGACGACCGCGACTCCATCGGACGTCGCCCGGACATCGGTCTCAAGGTAGGTGAAGCCCAAGTCCACCGCCCGGCGGAACGCCATGCGGCTGTTTTCGGGGGCCTCCCACGCACCACCTCGGTGGGCGATGGCCTCGAACCGTTCCCACGGCCACGCCATCGGTCGGGTCACGGGCGTCGCGCCCGTCGGCTCACCAGCATCCTGGTCCCAAGGCGGCGGACTCCGAACAGGACCAGGCCCGCGAGACCGGCGAGGACGACGACGATTGCCAACTGACCCTGTGCGTTCGCGGTGGTGTCGGCAGGGGCCAGTTCCACGGCCTGCGCGGGGGAAGTCGCGACGGTGGCCACCAGGACGAGGACGGCAGCGAGCGCCGATCTCGCTGATCGGACTCGAGGTGAGCCAGCCGGTTGAGCCATCAGGGATCCCTATCGGTGAGGTTCGCCCCATGTCTACCAACTGCAGCCCAGGTGATCCCCGATTTGTGGCGGCAAGCCGTGAGGCGGGAGTTCGTGAGACAGTCGGAACCATGACAAACCCCCCCGAAACCGGGCAAAGTGCGGGGCCGCGGGCGACACATGGTGACAAGCCGAGTGCTGGCCGCGACGGCGCGCTGCTGCCCGAGGTGCCCGTCGAGGAATCGGACCTGATCGAATCCCGATCCGACGACTGGTACCGCCAAGAACGACCCCCGCACCATGACTGATCCAGTGCTGCCACCCGCGTTTCGGCTGACGGACAGCGTCGCATTGGTCACCGGTG
>CAZCRC010000287.1:0-3165 GCA_964500995.1 uncultured Actinomycetes bacterium | reverse complement strand
GCGTCGCGCGCCCGTGCGCCGCTGCGGGGAACACGAAGCCCCCGTCCGCCGGGGTGAAGGTGAGCGCGCGCCGTCCGGTGTGCACGGTTATCTGGGTCGCCACGGCGACCCACCACAACGAGAACCCCCACAGGATCGCCGCCAGGAAGTTCGCCGTCTGCAGCACCGCCGGACCCCAGGTACCACCCAGCATCGCAGTGTCGGCAGCGACGGCCTGAATGGCCAGCGCGGACACCGACAGCGGACTGATCATGATCCACATGGCGGGGGCGCCTACGTGCTCCACCTGTCGATGCAGAACGAGTCGGTTGAAGAACAGCATGGCCGTGAAGCAGAACAGGATCAGGCCGATCCCCAGCAGCGCGAACGAGATCGCGGCAGCCGTGCGTTGGAGCGACACGTCGATCGTGCCGGAGAGGTCCCCGAACAGGGTCGCCCCGAGCAGGATCACGGTCTCGGGGATGAACCAGGTGCCCGAGATCTCCTCTGCCTCGAACTCGTCGCGTTCGAACGCCGCGACGAAGAAGATCACTGTGAGCATGAGTCCCAGGCCCGTCCCCACCACGGCCATGCCCAGGATCAGCCACCGACCGGCCTCGGACTGCGACAGGTCCGTCACCCGAAACAGCGCCACGGCCAAGACGTTGATCGCCCCTGGGAAGGTCGCATATGACGGCCCAGTGTCGGAAGAACGCAGCGAGGCCAACAAGCCCCGTCCCAGGCGGCGGACAATCACGTTGCGGATCAGCAGAAAGACAAAGAACAACACGGCCATGCCGAGCCACACCCACGCCAGCCCCTGGGAGATCGGCGCCAAGGCCGCAAACCTGCCAGGCTCCAGGTCGGCCACCACCGCTGTCGCGCCAGTGCCCATCACAGCGGCGAACCAACTCGGTTGATCGAGCAGTCGCGGTGCCCGCTCGCCCGTCAGCATGAATCGTTGCCGGAATCCACGGCCGCTCCGTCGGTGCTCAGGAACCGCCAGCTGTAGCCCTTTCCGGTGAAGTCCAGTTTCAGCACACCGTGCTTGGTGTCGTTCCACGTCTGCGGCTGCGGGCTCACGGCCTTGTCCACCGGATAGAGGCCCGCGCCACCGGTGCCCACCACGAACTCGCGCAGGCCGTCCGGCACCGGCGACCCGCTGGCCGCGAGCCGGGCGAACCGCTGATAGTTGTGTTCGTGACCGGTGAACAGCACGTCCGCACCCTGCTTGACGAGCAGCGCGTACAGCTCCGAGACGCGGGCGAAGGGGCCGTGCGACGACGCCGACCAGCGCGGATGGTGCCACGTCACCGCAATGCACTGGTCATTGCCACTGGCCAACTTGGCGGCGAGCCACTGGTACTGGGCGGACTGCTCACCACAGCCGCCGACAGCCGAACAGTTGGAGTTCAACTGATAGAACGTCCAGTCGCCGATCTCGAGGTCATACCAGGGGTCCGCGGGAGTGCCCACCCGCGATCCGAACACCGAGAAGTAGCCGACCGCATCACTGTTGTACTCGTGATTCCCTGGGACCGGATAGGTACTGGCGAGCAGGCGGCCGTACGCGGGCAGGAAGCAGTTCGCGAAATCGTCAGAGGTGCCGTTGGGATACGCCAGGTCGCCGAGAGCAAATACCGGAGCCCCGCTGGGGATCAACGCCGCGGTGTCGGCCGCATCCCCACCGCACAGACCGATGTCACCGACCGCATAGGCCGTGAACGAGGTGTCGGGGGTCGGCGCGGGCGACGACGTGGGCGATGGGCTGGGTGTCGGATCGGGAGCCGGGGGCAACGGCCGGGCCGCCGTCACCCGGATCGGCTTCACGGCCGACACCAGCTTGGGTCGGCGACCGTCACGCGGTATGACGATCTTGACGCGGTACTTCGCCGCGATCGGCGGGTGGTACGAGACCCGAAGCGAGCCATTCCGCGAGGTGGTTCCCGACTGCGTCACCTTCCAGGCGCCACTGCCCTTGCGCCACTTGACTCGGAACTCGCGGCGGACGCCCTTGGGGGATACCTTCACCCGTTCCCGAAAGCGCTGCCCTTGCTCCACCGTGACGGCCGTCGTCGACCAGCCGGTGAAACTGACACCCGTGGGTTCGACGACCGCACCGGTCGGACCGAGCGTGAGCGAACTCAGCCCCACCACTCCGGCGACGGCGAACTCGACTGCTCCCACGCCAAGACTCTAGGTGACGCCGACCCCCACGCACAGCCTCGTCACAACTGCGGTCCAACGGGTGCACCACACGTATCCGAGCCGGAGTCAGGGGTGCCGCCGCTGATCGTCTTGAACTGCCACTGGAAGCTGTCGGCGAGCAACTGCAGCCGCATGACCCCGAAGGATCCGTTCTTGTACGCCTCGGGCAACTGCGGCCACTCCATCTTGCGCTCGCCCAGTCGCATCCCGCCCGTGCCGACGATGAACTGCCGGGGTCCCGCGGCCGAAGCCCGGCCGTCGGCGTCCAGCCGGGGGAATCGTTGATACATGTGTTCGTGACCGCTCAGGACGATGTCCACACCGGACGCTGCCGCCAAGCGGTAGAAGTCCGCCATGCGGTTGTAGGGGCCGTGATACGTCGCGGCCCACCGCGGATGGTGCCACGACAGCGCGATACAGCGGTTCGTATCGACCGCCAACTGCGCCGCGAACCACTGGTACTGCGCCGACGTGATGTCACACCCGCCGAGGGCACTGCACGCCGAATTCAACTGGTAGAAACTCCAACTCCCCCGCTGGAACCCGTACCAGGGGGTCTGCCGGGTCCCCACCCGGTCGCCGAACACATCGAAGTACGCCACATTGGGATCGATGTATTCGTGATTGCCGGGTACGGGATACGTCGTGTCGAGCAGCCGTCCGTACGCGGGCAAGTAGCAGTCGGCGAAGTTGACGGCACCGCCGTCGTTCTGCGCCTGGTCACCGAGACCCAGCAGCATCCCGCCGTCCGGGATCAGTTTCGATGTCGCCAGCTGATTGGCGATGTCGGGGTTCTCCTTCTCGTCGCACCAGCCCATGTCCCCCACGGTGTAGGCGGTGAAGGCCGTACCGGCAGGCACGTCGGGCTGCAGGCGAGGCAGCGGAGCGGCCGGAGGCAGTGGCACGACGGTGGGCGTGGGCGACGGGGTGGGGACAGGTGTCGGCGCCGGCGCTGGTTTGGGAGCGCGCTGCGGTCGC
>CAZCRC010000286.1:0-3167 GCA_964500995.1 uncultured Actinomycetes bacterium | reverse complement strand
AAGACCTATTCCTAGTTTTTCCTCGTTCAAGACATGGGGGAGCTGATGACAAATATGCGCTCAGTTGCAACAAGTGCAGTGGCGGTGTCGCTGCTGACAATGGGGGCTTACGCCCCCCCCCCACGCACAAGCGGCGAAAGTTGACGCGACCGGGAGAGATACGATCGTATTCTTCTCCAAGAAAGAGACACAAAATGTCGTCACTGCTTTGGCTTTCACTAGCGGCCCAGTAGCGCTCGTCCCCATTGGAGGAAAGATCGCATCTGCCATCTTTGTGGGCGCATCAGCTATCGGCCAGTGGCAGATTACAGAGGGCAAGTGCCTCAAGAGCACACTCTACTGGCATGTCCCCGCCCTTTATCAGAACGGCACCTACCGGTGTTCACGGTACAGTTCCCTGCAGTTCCGGGCACCGAAGCAGTCATGGACCATCAAGCCTTGGGCTAGCGTTCCTGGCGGGGGTAGCGGCGGTGGAGGAGGGAGTTCGTGGTGAACATCAGTTTCTATGACGTGCCCCGGTCCTCTTCGTGAAAATCTACCCACGTGGCGTACTAGATATGGTTTCGATGAATAGACAATCCGGCTCTATCGCGGCCCCTACCGAGCCCGGCTGGCTCGCTATTGTGCCGAGTGTCTTGTTCTGGATGCTCTGCATGTTGGTGGCGTCGGGAATCTACTGGAAGAGTGCCTGGGCCTTTGCCGGTGCAACAATAGTTGCGGTCGGCCTGGCACTCAGCAGGCGACCGACGACCATTCCTCCATTCGGAGGTGAGTTCAACATCAGGGGTTTGCGACAGTCAGGGCGATACGGGCTAGTTGCGCTCGTCCTCGTGCTACTGGCTGGCGGGCTTGCCGTGCTACTTCTTGCTCTATTCCTGGAGCTGAGGGGCCAATAGTCCACATGGTGGCGAGTCGTGTTTATGCACCTGCCACCGACAAACGCGCAGTGAGGCGAAGCAACGCGATCCATCCAGGCTCAATGCAGGGTGTAGTCGGGGTCTGAATCCGCCGGTCTCCAGCAGGCAGCGTGCGATGTAGTGAGTCAGATTGCGGAAGCCCAACGCGGATCCGCGCAGGTGTTCGAGTCGGCCGTTGATGGCCTCGGTGGGTCCGTTGGATGTGCTGGGTCGGTCAAAGTAGGCCAGCACGTCCGCGGCGCGCCGCTTCAGGGTCCGTCCGAGAGTGGTGACCTCGGCCAGCCCCGCGGGCACGCCGTTGCTGATCGCTTCGATCAGCTGGCGCATCTGCTGACGACCATGTTGCCGGTCGGGTCGCGGTAGGCCGCGATCATGCGCTGGTAGACATCCCAGGTCGCTTCGACCGCGACGTGGTCATCGGTGGAGAACAGGGCATCGAGCTGGTCGTGTTGCCGGTCGGTGAGCAACCCGGCTCCCCGTACTTGAGCGTGGTGTCCTGCTGATGTGAGGGGCTCGTGGTCCGCCACGATGGGTGTTGCGATACATCCCTCGGAAGGACCACGAGCCTTGTTTCAGGATAGGCCGCGTGACGCGGCAACAGTGTTGCCCCGGATTCAAATCCGAAGTGCAACAGGTGTGGCTAGGTCGAGCATAGGCGGTGGAAGACTTCGGCTGGAGTGCGCCAGCCGAGAATCTTGCGGGGCCGGTTGTTGATCTCGGTGATGATGTCGGCCAGTTCAGAATCGGTGATGGTGTCGAGCCGGGTGCGTTTGGGCAGGTACTTGCGGATGCGTCCGTTGAAGTGCTCGCTGGTGCCGCGCTGCCACGCCGAGTACGGCACCGCGAAGTAGGTCGGGACTCCGGTGGCGTCGGCGAGTTTGTAGTGCCACGCGAACTCCGACCCTCCCCCTCCCCGGCTTCGCCGGGCGGGCGGTACCCCCTGTCCGCGGTGATCGACTTCACCGCGTGCGCGGGCAACCGCTCCATCATCGCCTGCTGCGCGGCCACGGTGGGGGCGGCTGCCGCGGCAGTGATCTTGACCGCGATCACGAATCTGCTGGTGCGTTCGACCTCGGTGTGCAGCGCACCGGTGCCGCGGACCCCGAGCACGCTGTCGGCTTCCCAATGCCCGAACTCGGCGCGGTCCTCGACCTGCGCGGGGCGGTGATGGATCGGGACCCGGAACCGGATCTGGGGTGCGCGGCGGACCTTACGGGCGGGTCCTCGCCGCCGCCGTGTGCGCTGCCCGCGCGTCAGGTACTGCCACAGCTGCAGGTGGCGCTGCGCGGGGGCGTAGATCCACGCGTACACGGTCTCGTGGCTGACCCGCATCACCGGGTCCTCGGCGAACTCCAGCGGCAGCCGCCCGGCGATCTCCTGCGGGGTCCAGCCCCGTCGCAGATGCTCACGGACGTAACCGACCAGCCGGTCATGACGCATCCGACGCGGTTGATGGCAGCGTTGCGCGGCTCTGCCAGCATGGGCCTGGGCGATCGTGGCCCGGTAGTGACGCGCGGTCCACTCCCGGGTGCGTAACCCGGCGGGCCGGTACGGCGTGTACGCGGCCGAGGTATTCGACGCCCGCCACGACCGGCGGCTGATCTCGCGACTGATCGTCGAGCGTGACCGGCCCAACGACCGGGCGATCTGCGCCTGGGTGCGGCCTTGATCGAGCAACTTCTCGATCTCGATCCGCTCACTCAATGACACGTGCTTGTACTGTCTGGACATAGGAAGCGCAGTCCTTCTGATCGGCGTGAACTCAACACCCACACCGTAAAGACCAGGGGCTGCGCTTCCGCGCATCCACCGCGACCCCGTGTTGCACTTCGGATTTGAACTCGGGTGCTCAATCTGCCTGGTTACCGGGTGCTCGACGCGGTCGATGACCCCGATGGTGGCCGTCGGGTTCTGGTCGAGCCGGTCGAGTCGGTAGGTCACTGCCCAGACTGCGGGTTCGGATCTGGCCGGGTGCATTCCCGGCCGGTGTCCCGGGTCGCCGACGTCGCGATCGCGGGCCGGGTGCAGGTGCGGGTCCGTAAGCGGGCTCCCCGTACTTGAGCGTTGTGGGGCGCCATCCCAGCGGCTCGTGCGCCAAGCGGCGGACCACGGTGTCACGCGCAGCACCCTCGCACCCGCAGCGCCGACACCACTCGTCGGGTTCGACGACCCGGCACGCCAGCACCGCCCGCTGTGGTTCCAACCGCTGCCCAGTCACCTCCAACCCGAGCTCATCGAGACGGCAGAAGG